>JAIOSU010000086.1 GCA_021107455.1 Clostridiales bacterium
AAGAAGGCGACAGCATCTCATTTGACAGTACGATTCCCCACCGCTATGATAATGCAGGAAAAGGCGAATGTATTTCCATCTGGGCAATGACCCCGCCATCATTCTAATTAATAAAAAAAACGAGAGCTTCATAATTTAAATGAGGCACTCGTTTTTTTTTTTCAAGGATTACAGACTTGACAATATTCAGCAGGCACAAATCTCCCATGTGGGTAAAAATGTTCCTCTTTATGTCTGCACTTATGGCACTCATAAACAATTTTCTCCGTAAACTCGCTTGGAGTCCCACACCGGGAACAAGGCAATCCTTTAACTTCCTCTTTAGCTATAAACCCTGGAGCACTACACATTGGACAGAGTTTCATAAGTTTATCGACCAAATCCTGTGTAGCCTTTTCAATGTTGCACATGCGGGTCGGATTGGCATGAGCTCTCATATCAGTCTCAACATAGACCCTGCCAGCTTTGGAACGATTCATGCAGCGCTCAAAAGCAGCCTTCAATTTGATGGAATCATCGATATCCTTTATGATGAATTTATGCTTTTCATGATCTGGTCTCATGATCAATTGGTGTTCTGGAAATCCAACCTTGGTTGCAAATTCGACAATTTCTTTATAATCACTAGTGATGCGATGACTGAAATTTGTCAATGGGCCTTCATAGATTCCGAGGATTTCAAATTTATCTTTTTGATCATAAAAGAGCAACATTTCAACGTTCCATGGTACTAGAAGTTGTGGATGAAATCCGAAACTGCCTTCGCTGGCAATACCCAGATCAGCATTTGAGCGTTTCAATCCGACTTTAATTTTTTTTCTTGCAGTTTTAAGCTGTGTGCGTCTTCTTTTCCTTTCCCTGGAAAATGTTCCGAACTTGTCTGTATCAAACTCACGATTTACTATTACATGGCATCCAGTATGATCTTCAAACAATGGCTTTACTACTGATTCTTTACCATGTTTAGTTAAAAAAACAACCTGTTTTCCATCGAATATTTTCATTGTTTTGCCCTTCCAAGAATAAGTGTTGTTGAAATTCCAATCACACTTAAAATACCGGTATAAACAAAGATCAGATTATAGCTGCCAAGCATGTCAAGGATACTGCCCGATGAGAGCACACCGAGCAAAGCGCCAATCCCATAGCCAGTAAAAACGATTCCAAAATTTCGTCCATAGTTGTCCATTCCAAAGAATTTCATAGTAGAAGATGGTGCTATGGAAAGCCAGCCACCAAGGCTGAACCAAAAGACTGAAAACGAAAGTACAAAGATCATTGGCTCATTTTCACCAAATGACACCATCAAAACGGATGCAAACATTACAAGTGAAAATGCAAGAATCATGACTTTCCTTGATGAATATCGATCCATGATCCAACCAAATATTGGTCTACCAAGGCCATTGAAAACAGCAAATAAACTGATCAATCCAGTCGCATTTCTGAGAGTTACTCCTGCGTATTCAATGGCAATCTCAATGGTCATACCGATGATCATCAAACCGATCATGGTTCCTAGCACAAAGTTGAGATAAAGCATTTTGAAGTTTCTGGATTTGATCAGTCCTGAGGCGTGTTGCTCACTCTGCTGATTGGACCGTACAGGTGCCATGTCAAATGGCATTGATAAAAATGGTATCATTAGAGCAAGGAAAATGGCCAAGTAGAAAAAAGTGTTGAATACACCTACCTTTAAAATGAGCATACTGGCAATCGGTGCCATGATCAGAGGTGAGAGGCCAAAGCCTATCAGTACAATGCCTACTGCCAATCCCCTCTTACCTGAAAACCATTTGGAGACGACATATAAGGGAACCCCATAAGCGATGCCCACTCCTGAACCGCCTATCAAACCATAAGTCAGAGTTAAAATGACAATATTCCCTGCAAATGAAGATAGCAGCCAACCAACTGAGACCAATAGTCCTCCGGTAAGCAATATCCACTTGGGATTGTGCTTATTCATAATTCTTCCGGTCAACATCATAAACATAGCATAAGATGCGAGAGCTACCATATAAGGAAGCCCGCTCAGCACATGATTAATCCCAAAAGCATCCTCTATGGCGATCCGAAATACACTATAAGAATACACCGTTCCAAGCAACATCATTATAATGATACTGAAGAATATGACTTGAGCTTTTTTTAGTGCGACTAACTTTTGATTCAATTGATCCTCCCTTCATTTACAAAAAACAAAAAAACCAATAACAGGGCTCATCTCTGAGTCCTTGTTATTGGCTTACTTTTGACTGGTCATTAACCCTTCAAGACGTCTTCCAATGTACGGATATTTGAATATATTTCTTTAAAAGATTAGCACATGTCGAGGGTAATCGCAAGTCAAATTAATTTATATTGCATAATATTGAAATATTCGCTATACTATCATCATTACTTAGGGGAGTAGCTGGCGTCAGTTAAGACGCTTCAAAAATCGTCAACACGGCGTAAGCCCGGTTTTTGATATTAATAGCAAGACCTATGCTTGAATTTGAGCATAGGTTTTTTTGTGTCTCAAATCACAAATCTAACAGGAGGCGAACATGGAGAAATTTTCGCAATTATTTGAAGGGGTTTTAGCATTTCAATGGCAATTTATCATCATGTATATCATTGGAGGCGGGCTTATATACCTCGCCATTAAAAAGGATTATGAACCGATGCTGCTACTTCCAATTGGTTTCGGGGCAATATTGGTCAATCTACCCTTCGGAACGATTTGGGAACACGATGGGGTTCCAGGTGTTCTACAAATATTTTATAATTCAGGAATCCTAACTGAAATATTCCCAGTGTTGATCTTCCTTGCAGTTGGAGCGATGATCGATTTTTCTCCACTTCTTAAAATGCCGAAAATGCTCTTCTTTGGAGCAGCAGCGCAATTTGGAATTTTCCTGACGACTTTACTAGCACTCTACCTGAATACACTATTTCCAGAACTCGGATTTGATTTGAAAACAGCAGCAGCCATTGGTATCATTGGTGCAGCTGACGGTCCAACTTCAATTTATGTGGCTTCAAAATTCGCTACGGAGTGGATCGGACCAATAACCGTTGCAGCTTACTCCTATATGGCACTTGTTCCAGTGATTCAGCCGCCCGTTATAAAACTTTTGACTACTCGAAATGAGCGTATGATTAGTATGGATTATCATGATGTAAAAGTTTCCAAAGTGGTCTTGATATTGTTTCCAATTCTCATAACAATAATTTCGGGCATCATCGCACCAATAAGTACCCCATTGATCGGTCTATTGATGTTTGGCAACTTGATTCGTGAATCCGGAGTGTTGGAACGACTTTCAAAAGCAGCTCAAAACGAACTCGCAAATATAGTAACTCTTTTGCTTGGTATTACAATCGGTGCGACCATGCACTATGAGCAATTCTTGGATTACAAAACATTGATCATAATGGCAATGGGCTTACTGGCATTTGTATTTGACACAGCTGGTGGTGTTTTGTTCGCCAAGTTTCTCAACTTATTTTCAAAGAACAAAATCAACCCAATGATCGGCGCTGCCGGAATTTCAGCTTTTCCAATGTCCGCTCGTGTTGTACAGAGACTTGCCAAGGCTGAAGATCCACATAACTTTATCCTGATGCAGGCTGTTGGCGCCAACGTGGCAGGTCAACTGGGTTCTATTGTTGCAGGCGGTTTGGTGCTTGCACTGGTACCGTTTTTACTATCTTTATAATGGGAGGTCTATCATGAGCGATTTATCGTTAGGTATTCAATTAATGGGCATGGGCCTAGTAGGTGTTTTTTCAGTACTGATACTCTTTTACGGAACAATTCGTTTGATTATGAAACTCTTTCCATTTAAATCATAATTATCATATAATCAAATGATTAATTATTAAGACGCAAAAAAATGCAGTATTTTCAACATTTATAACATGCTGAAAATACTGTTTTTTTAATTGCTAAAACACTGTCATACTCTTTTTCTTGTCTTAACCAAGATCACCAAACCAATTATGATGGCACCAGCTGGAACTATATTATTCATGATTGTTCCAAGGAATGCAATATTGAAATTGGTTGCGGCAAATACAAATGCAGCGAATCCAAACAATCCAAGCGCAGGAAACAGTGGCCATTTTCCGCCTTCAATGTTTCGGGTATGGATCAAATACACACCTAGGAATGCCAATCCTAGAAAAACAAAGAACATATAGGGTGCGTTTTCTAGTCGGGATTCAAATTGTGCAAACAATCCTACTGCAATAATGATCA
>JAIOSU010000290.1 GCA_021107455.1 Clostridiales bacterium
AAACACCACTAGACTTGGGAAGGAAGCCTCGCTGAAGTGTATTCAGATGTTGGAATCCAAATCAAAGGACAACACAAAAATTACTGTTGGAGTCGAACTTATTCCTGGTGGAACTTGTATGGCACCTAGACTTATACAAAGTAAAAGTCCCAGACTGTAGACAAACGTCCAAATCCATCGTTACTGGATAAAATCCAATTCAGTTACGACACTATAGGTCGCGCCTTCACTGGATTTTATCCGTGCCTTGACTTTGAACGTTTACTACAGTCTACAGTTTGATGACTTTGTCATCACCCTGTGACTTTTTCATTGAAAAAGGCTGCGTAGGTAAGTTTTCCCCAGGAAAACTTACTAGCGTAAAGTAGAATTTTCTAATTGATAAAAAGAGGCGTATAATCATAAAAAAACAGAGCTGGCTTAATCTAATTTAAGCTGGCTCTGTTTTTTTCGTGCATTTATCCCAATGTGGAGAAGGCGAAGGAAGTGGTGCTGCTATAAGGTGATTCAGGAGTTACCAATCTGATATGATCTAATTTGTTTGTAGCGATATTCGGGAGATCCTGAGTTTCGAAGCAAATACCGGTATGTTTACCAAAAGTTTTACCGGATAGACTGGTGGTAGTTGATAGAAAATTACCCGTATATACGACTACGTAAGGCTGATTTGTCTGGACTTTCATGACTATTCCTGATTCCAGATCCATCAGTTCTGCGACCGTATCTGAAGCACCACGTTTGAAAGGGTGGTCAATACCTGAAGCCATTGCAATGTCTTCACTTGAATCATCAAGAGCACTTTTTATGCTTTTATATTCAGAAAAATCCAATGCGGTTTTTGTCAATGGAACGAGTTCGACGGGAAGATTTTCTTCATCCAGTTTGGCATAGTGGGTGCAGTTCAATTTTAGCTTTTGATGAATGATTTGATTACCAGGATTACCTGTCAAGTTGAAATAACTATGATTGGTCAAGGAAAGATACACGGAACTTGACACTTTGGCATGGTAATCGATTGATAGTGTCTCACCAGTGACACTATAAGAAATCTCATAATCTATCATGCATTTATAATCTTTAGATTGATGAGACAGAATCAGTTTGGACATGCTTTTTGACTTGATATCCCAGTTGATGAGATGCAATCCATCTAAACATGAATGCAGGCTGTTTGGATGGCAACTCGTATCCAGCTGGATTGACAGATTGTCAACTTCGATCAATCCTTTTTTAGTTCTTCCTGCAACTGGTCCTACAACACATCCGAGATACAAGTCGTTTTTTTTATAGTCATCAATATGATCATAATTCAACACAACGTTATTTCTGACATTATGTTTATCCTTGGCCATGACTTTTTGGATGATTCCCCCAAAAGTTAACACATGTACAGTGAAACCGGTTTCGCTAGTGAGCGTTATTAGCTCTATTTCTCTCATATTGCCCTCCTTGTTATATTAGATTCACTTGATTTTCTTTATTGACATCATACTTTGAAACGTTTGCAAAGTCAAGTTTTGGAAGACTTTGTTGCGTTCATGTGAAAAAAGTATGAACAAATCATAAAAAAATTATTGACCTGTGCATAGGAAATCAGTATAATGAAAACAACGAAAGCGATTTCGAAACTGACATTTGTTTATTATGAAGTGCCGCGTTGTAAGAATCACTATTTTTTTTACACATTTTCGAAAACGGTTTCGAAACAAAATATGAATATTGGATGGGAGACTTGATTGATAGAATGGAAAAATATAGAGATGAAAGTTTAAGCGTAGAGGAAAGAGCAGAAGATCTAGTCTCCAAGATGTCTGTTGAAGAAAAAATCAATCAACTGAGGTATGATGCATACGGTGTGGAGCGACTCGGGATTCCAGCTTACAATTGGTGGAACGAAGCTTTACATGGAGTGGCAAGAGCCGGAACAGCGACAATGTTTCCTCAAGCCATCGCTCTGGCAGCCACATTTGATGACGAACTTCTTAAGAAGGTTGCAGACATATGCTCAACAGAGGCCAGAGCAAAATACAATCAAAATAAAAAGAACTCGGATTTTGGCATTTATAAAGGTTTGACCATGTGGTCTCCGAATATCAACATATTTAGGGACCCACGTTGGGGAAGAGGACAAGAGACTTACGGGGAATGTCCATATTTGACTTCAAGACTTGGAGTTGCCTTTGTTAAAGGCCTTCAGGGTGAAGATGAGATTATGAAAACTTCAGCCTGTGCCAAGCACTTTGCATGTCACAGTGGTCCTGAAGGGATAAGACATGAATTCAATGCAGAAGTGAACAATAAGGATTTGAATGAAACCTATTTACCGGCTTTTGAAGCGTTGGTGAAGAAAGCCAATGTTGAAAGTGTTATGGGTGCATACAATAGGCTTAATGGAGAACCTGCTTGTGCTAGTGAATATTTGACAGGCAAACTCGATGAATGGAATTTTGAAGGTCATTTCGTTTCAGATTGCTGGGCGATTCGAGATTTCCATACAAAGCATAACATCACAAAATCTGCTGCTGAATCTGCAGCTCTAGCACTCAAACATAGGTGCGATTTAAATTGCGGAGATACGTATCAGCATTTGATTACAGCATTTCATGAAGGATTAGTCACTGAAGACGATATTACTCAGTCTGCGGTGCGACTTATGAAAACTAGGATCAAACTTGGAATGTTTGATGAATCCACCAAATTTGATTCACTCGGATATGAAATGGTGAGTAACCATGAGCACAAGCAGTTTGCTCTAGAGTGTGCTCAAAAATCAATGGTACTGCTCAAGAATGATGGAATTCTTCCTCTCGATGCCAACCAGATTGGTACCATCGGAGTCATCGGTCCCAATGCTGACAGTTTGGATGCTCTAAGAGGTAACTATTATGGTACGGCTGATGAGTACACTACATTTCTTAGTGGAATCAAAGAAGCCAATAAAGGGAAAATATTATACTCTGAAGGTGCTCATTTATTCAAACCATCCTTGCAGCCATTAGGTCAACCCGGCGATGGACTTGCTGAAGCAATTGCAGTAGCAAACCATTCAGATGTGGTGATATTGTGTGTCGGACTGGATGCAACCATCGAAGGTGAAGAGGGCGATACAGGCAATGCTTTTGCGGCTGGAGACAAAACAGATTTATTGCTTCCAGAGAGTCAGCGGATTCTAGTGGAAGGCATATTGAAGCTCAATAAACCAACGATCATAGTTGTTGCATCTGGAAGCTCAATCAATACAATGGGTGAATCTGCCAAAGCAATCATTCAAGCGTGGTATCCAGGTCAACTTGGTGGAAAAGCGCTTGCTGATATCCTCTTTGGAAAAATTTCACCTTCTGGGAAATTGCCAGTGACGTTTTATGAAGATGCAGAGCAGCTGCCAAGTTTTACATCTTACAGTATGGAAAATAGGACTTATCGCTTCCTTGAAAATAATGTGCTTTATCCATTTGGATATGGACTCACATATTCGAACGTCTTATGTCATGACCTTAAATATGACGCAACTCTTAGGCAAGCAACAGTCACAGTTGAAAATGCGGGAGAATTTGACACAGATGAAGTCGTCCAGTTTTATATTCGTGATGAAGAGTCAAAATGGGCTGTGAGAAATCATAAGCTATGTGGTTTCAAAAGAGTCCATGTGAAAAAAGGAGAAAAAATTGAAGTCTCCGTTATACTTTCAGATGAGGCATTTGCTGTTGTGGATGATTCAGGCAACAGATTTGTGAATAGCAGTAAATTTACTTTGTATGCGGGCATCAGTCAACCAGATGCCATCAGTTTCAAATTAACAGGCACTAAAAGTTCAGCTTTGTCAATTATTTTATAGTATGCAAACTTGTGATATCATAAGTTTACATAAACCATGATTAAAAGATTAGGGGGAAGACAATGAGAAGAATTTTGAGTTTACTATTGGTTGTGTTGATGATATTTAGTTTGGCCGCATGCGCGTCTGACAGCACGACTCCAGCACCTGTGGAACCGACTGCGGGAAGTGAGACACCTGCTCCAGCACCATCGGGCTCTACAGAAAAGACGGTTCTTAATGTATGGTCGTTCACTGAGGAAGTTCCAGGTATGATTGCTAAATACTTGGAGTTCAATCCTGATTTCGCTGAAAAATACGAGATCAAAACAACTGTTATCGCTACAACCGATGGTGCTTACCAACCTGCTCTAGACCAGGCACTTTCTGGTGGTGGAGCTGATGCGCCAGATATTTTCACAGCTGAAGCTGCATTCGTTCTCAAGTATTCACAAGGTGACGGATCACAATTTTCTGCATCGTACAAAGATTTAGGAATTGACGTAGATAACAAAATCAAAGATGCTGAAATCGCACAATACACTGTAGACATCGGTACAAATGGTAACGGTGATGTAGTTGCTCTTGGTTATCAGGCAACTGGTGGTGCATTCATCTATCGTAGATCGATTGCTCAGGATGTTTGGGGAACACAAGATCCAGCTGAAGTTGGCAAAATTGTCGGCCCAGGTTGGGACAAGTTCTTTGATGCCGCCGCTGATTTGAAAGCAAAAGGATACGGAATCATCTCAGGTGACGGGGACCTTTGGCATCCAGTTGAAAATAGTTCAAAACAACCTTGGGTTGTCGATGGCAAACTTGTAATTGACCCTGAGAGAGAAGCATTTCTTGATTTATCAAAACAACTTAAAGATAATGATTATCACAACGACACTCAAGACTGGCAAGATGCGTGGTTTGCTGACATGAAAGATGCAGGAGCCAAGAAAACATTTGGATTCTTTGGACCGGCTTGGCTGATCAACTACGTTATGGCTGGTAACAGTGGCGAAACTGCTGGAGACTGGGCTGTAACTGAGCCGCCAGTTGGATTCTTCTGGGGTGGTACTTGGGTATTTGGTTCTGCTTCATCTGAGAAGAAAGAAGCAGTTGGAGAAATTATCGAGTGGATCACACTTGACACATCTGAGCAAGGCCTCCAGTATATGTGGGCAAATGGAACTCTAAACGGAGAAGGCGGCACAAAAGATACGGTTGCTTCCGGTAAAGTTATGGGAATCTCCAATGGAGAACTTGATTTCCTAGGTGGACAAGACATGTTTGATGTCTTTATTCCAGCTAATCAATTTGCAAATGGAAAGAACTTGACACAATACGATGAGACAATCAACATGTACTGGCGTGACCAAGTAAGAGCATACACATCTGGATCAAAATCTCGTGAAGATGCACTTAAAGATTTCAAACAAATGGTTGCCGACAACTTGGATATAATTGTAGAATAAAAGAAATAGATGAATTGGGATAGGATAGATTATAATTCTCTTTCCTATCCCAATTATTATTATGGAGGTGAGTGGAAGTTGAAACGTCGAAAAAACGTGAGTTATGCAAAATACGGATACATTTTTAGCTTACCTTTTATCCTTGCATTTTTGATTTTTTCGCTGTATCCAACGATTTATACAGCAATTCTCGGATTTACAGACTATAAGGGGCTAGCAGCAACATCGTGGAGTTTTCTCGATAACCCATTTGACAATTTTATTTCTGTACTCAACAATGGTTCGTTCAGGCAATCATTGGTTAACACATTTATAATTTGGATTGTAAACTTTATACCTCAAATTCTTTTGGCCTTGGTTCTGACCGCCTGGTTTACATCCAGACGTAACAAACTCAGGGGAAAAGGTTTATTCAAAGTACTTTTTTACTTGCCTAATATCATTACAGCTGCAAGTATCGCAATTCTCTTCTATTCATTATTTGGTTATCCTGTTAGTCCAGTCAACAGTCTGCTCATGAAATTTGGGATTATAGATGAACCAATGTTCTTTTTGGTCAATAAGAATTATGCCCGAGGCATTGTATCATTTATTCAATTTTGGATGTGGTATGGCTACACCATGATTATTCTCACATCAGGGGTTCTAGGAATTAATCCTGAAATATATGAAGCAGGTGAAATTGATGGAGCTACAGGTATTCAAGCGTTTTTCTATATAACACTTCCGAATTTGAAAACAATTTTGCTGTATGTCTTGATCACTAGTATGATCGGTGGCCTGAATATGTTCGATATACCAAAGCTTTTTATGCAAGGTGGACCGGATAATTCAAC
>JAIOSU010000040.1 GCA_021107455.1 Clostridiales bacterium
AATGAAGTCAAATGTGTGTTCAAAAAATAATAAAGATGACCAGATACTCGGCTGGTCATCCCTAGGCACGAAGAAACAGAGATGACCAGCCATGCGGCTGGTCATCCCTTAGGCACGAAGAAACAGAGGTGACCAGCCTCTCGGCTGGTCATCCCTAGGCACGAAGAAACAGAGGTGACCGGCTTCACAGCCGGTCATCCCTAGTTTCTTATTTACGAATTTCTCTAAGTTTAATACGATTGATGGCACGCTCAAGTGCCGCTCTGGCTCTGACAACATCAACTTCTTTGTCTTCACCTTCATATATGCGGGCTTCAGCTCTCCGTTTTGCCTCAAGTGCACGATCCATATCGATCTCATCCACCCATTCGGCTGAATCAACCACCATTGTGACGACTGAATCGTTCACAGTGACAAATCCTGCAGAACAAGCTGCCCATCTAAAGGTCTGATCATCTTGCTTGATGCGGAGACTGCCAACTCGTAAAGGAGCTACTAGAGGTTCGTGGTCATATAAAATTCCTATATCGCCTTCAGAAGTCCGCATAATGGCCATATCCGTCTCGCCTTTAAAAAACGAACGGTCTGGCGTGACTATCTCAAGCATGAATTTATTGCCCATCTAAACACCTCCACTATGCCTTGCTATTTTTGTATTTTTCGACAACGTCTTCGATCGTTCCGCAGTAAAGGAACATTTGCTCAGGAATTTCATCGTGTAAGCCATCTAAAATTTCTTTGAAACCACGAATGGTATCTTTGATTGGAACATAAACTCCTTTGAATCCAGTGAACTGCTCAGCAACATGGAAAGGTTGCGAGAGGAATCTCTGAATTTTTCTAGCTCTACTTACGACCAACTTATCTGCGTCTGAAAGTTCATCCATACCGAGGATTGCGATAATGTCCTGAAGTTCATTGTATCTCTGAAGGATTTCTTGAACATCACGAGCAACAGTGTAGTGTTCTTGACCGACAACGTCAGGCATCAAGATTCTAGAAGATGAATCCAGTGGATCTACCGCAGGGTATATACCAAGCTCTGAGATTTTTCTGGAAAGAACTGTCGTCGCATCAAGATGCGAGAACGTAGTCGCAGGAGCCGGGTCAGTAAGGTCGTCCGCCGGAACGTAAACCGCTTGAACCGAAGTGATGGAGCCTTTTGTCGTCGACGTGATACGTTCTTGGAGCGCACCCATGTCTGTAGCCAGTGTCGGCTGATAACCAACGGCACTAGGCATACGACCGAGAAGAGCTGATACCTCGGAACCTGCTTGTGTGAATCTGAATATGTTGTCGATGAAAAGAAGAACGTCCTTGCCTTCTTGATCTCTGAAGTATTCCGCCATAGTAAGACCTGTAAGTCCAACACGCATTCTAGCTCCAGGAGGCTCGTTCATTTGTCCGAAAACAAGAGCCGTTTTCTCAAGAACACCAGATTCCTTCATCTCATGATAAAGGTCATTACCTTCACGGGTTCTCTCACCAACGCCGGCAAATACAGAAAGACCACCGTGGTTTGTTGCGATATTGTTTATAAGTTCTTGGATGATTACCGTCTTACCAACACCAGCACCACCGAAAAGACCGATTTTACCACCTTTGGCATATGGTGCGATGAGGTCGACTACTTTTATTCCGGTCTCAAGCATTTCTGCTGAAGTCCCTTGCTCCACGAATGGTGGCGCATCTCTATGAATTGGCCAAAACTCCGCATCTGCTTTTTCGATTTGACCTTTTTCGTCAATTGTTTCTCCAAGTACGTTAATGAGTCTGCCCAAGGTTGCATTTCCAACCGGTACAGATATTGGTGCCCCTGTAGATACAGCTTCAATACCTCTTACAAGACCATCTGTCGAGCTCATTGCTACTGCTCTGACCGTGTTGTCTCCAATGTGTTGCAAAACTTCGGAAACTACATGTATGTCCTTGTAATCAATCCTGATTGCATCATAAATATTAGGAAGCATGTCTGCTTCGAATCTAATATCGAGTACAGGTCCAATGATTTGAACGATTTTACCAATCGCCTGATCCATACTCTCACTCCTTTATATACATTATTTTAGTGCTTCAGCACCGCCAACAATTTCTGATATTTCTTGTGTAATAGCCGCTTGTCTCGCTTGGTTGTAGAAAAGTACCAACTCATCGATAATTTCTTCAGCATTATCAGATGCACTTTCCATTGCTACGCGTCTAGCAGCCTGCTCAGATGCGGCTGATTCAATCAGACCACCATAGATAGTGCTTTCAACATACTTCGGAATGATATATCTGAGTACATCTTCCGGTGAAGGTTCATAGTTGATGAATTCAGTCAGTTCACCGCTTTCTTCAAATTCCGAACGTTCAATCGGCAACAATTGAAGTGCTGTAGCCACTTGTGAAATGGTGCTTGCAAATCTCGTATACACGAGTTGTATGGCATCTACCTCGCCTTTGTTGTAAAGCTCAATCGCTATTTTGGATATTTGCGATGCATGGATATGCTCAGGTTTTTCTGAGATATAGAGAAAACTGTCGATAATATTGTAATCATGTCTGGATAGAACATCGTTTCCTCTTCGTCCTATAGTTAAAAACTGCGCATCTTCCTTATTTGTTACGGATTCAAGTGACTTTTTGATGACATTGGCATTGTATCCCCCACAAAGACCACGATCAGACGTGATAACAATGTAGAGGGTTTTTACAATTTCCTTGTCTGAAATGTAACGGGTTTTGATGGTTCGGTCCGAACCGAGTATATCCGTTACTGCAGATTGAATCGTCTCAAAATAAGGTTTTGTGATATCCATACGGTTACGAGCTCGCTTAAGCTTTGCGGTAGAGACAAGTTCCATCGCTTTTGTGATCTGCATGGTACTGTTGACGCTTCTGATTTTCCTTTTTATATCGCGCGTACCGCTACCTGCCATGTTATCCCTCCTATGCGGAAGTTTACTCTACTTTAAAGCCTTTTTTGAACTCAGTGATTGCGCTTTTAAGTTTTTCTTCCATATCTTTTGTTAATTCACTTACCTCAACGATACTTTTTCCAATTTCAGGATAATTGAGATCCAAGAAATCAAGCAACTCCGCTTCGAAACGACGAATTTGATTTGCATCAACATCAGTCATGTAACGATTGACAATTGTGTATATGCTCATGACCTGGTGTTGAACGGACATTGGTTTATATTGAGCTTGCTTGAGAATCTGCATGAGTCTTTCACCGTGCTCGAGTGTCGCTTTTGTGTCTTTGTCAAGTTCTGAACCGAACTGTGCAAAGGCTGCGAGTTCTCTGTACTGTGCAAGTTCAAGCTTGATCTTGCTCGCAACTTTCTTCATCGCTTTGATCTGTGCGGCACCACCAACCCTTGATACGGATATTCCAGGGTTTACAGCTGGTCTTTGGCCAGCAAAGAAGAGCTCTGACTCAAGATAGATCTGACCATCTGTAATAGAAATGACGTTCGTCGGAATATAAGCTGAAACGTCTCCCGCTTGTGTTTCGATGATTGGGAGTGCTGTAATCGAGCCACCACCGAGTTTGTCGCTAAGCTTCGCGGCACGCTCAAGCAGTCTGCTGTGAAGATAGAATACGTCTCCAGGATAAGCCTCACGTCCTGGTGGTCTTCTCAGAAGCAAGGACATGGCACGATATGCCACGGCATGTTTGGAGAGGTCATCGTATACGATGAGAACATGTTTTCCTGCATACATGAGTTCCTCTGCCATTGTTACACCTGCATAAGGTGCGATGTATTGAAGCGGTGCTGGATCGGATGCAGTTGCGGCAACGATACAAGTGTAATCCATCGCACCATTGTCTTCAAGTTGCTTCACGATTTGCGCCACTGTTGATTTCTTTTGTCCTATAGCGACATAGATGCAATATACATCTGTATCTTTTTGATTGATGATTGTATCAATCGCTATAGCAGTTTTACCTGTTTGACGGTCTCCGATGATAAGCTCCCTTTGGCCACGGCCGATTGGAATCATGGAGTCGATCGCTTTGATACCGGTTTGAAGCGGTTCAAATACGGATTTTCTGTCAATTACACCTGAAGCTCTCGCTTCTATAGGTCTGAATTTATCAGATGGAATCGGGCCTTTGCCATCGAGCGGTTGACCGAGTGAGTTTACTACTCTGCCGAAGATGTTTTCGCCTACAGGCACTTCAACAACACGCTCTGTACGCTTAACCAGATCCCCTTCTCTTATATTTTCGTCTGAGCCAAACAAAACGACACCGACACTGTCTTCTTCAAGGTTAAGTACCATGCCATATACTTCATGGGGAAATTCAAGAAGCTCCCCGGACATACAATTTTGAAGCCCATGGACTCTAGCAATACCATCGCCAACCTGAATGACAGTACCTGTATCCTCTACTTGAAGCTTAGACTCATATTTCTTAATCTGTGATTTGATCACAGAACTAATTTCTTCTGGTCTTAGATTCATGTCTAACACACTCCTACTAAATTATTATTTGAGTTAAACCTTCGAGCATACTTTCCAGCTTGAATTTGACTGAACCATCAATGATCTGGTCACCCATCTTCACCACAAGTCCACCTACGAGAGTAGGATTGAGACTGGAGACGAGCACTACATTCTTGCCAGTGATCTTCTCCAGATTCTGTGATAAAGCTCCAAGCTGTTCATCAGTTAATGGAATCACGGATTCCACAGATGCTTTTAAAATATTATTGTGTTCATCCACACGACGATCGAAGTCGTGCTTGATGTTCAGAAGTTCAGAACCACGTTTCTTGTCCAGTACGATCTTTAGAAAATTGAGCATTTCTTCAGAAATACTGTCCTAGAAAGCTTCAGTGATTATCGTTTTCTTTTCCTCAAAATTGATTGTAGGTGTTTTGATGATCTCAAAATAATCCGGATAATCTATCAATGCTTGAGCAAAAAAATCAAACTCCTTTTGGAATTGTTCCAAACGGTCCGATTCCAGGGCATATTCAAAAATGGCCTGAGAATACGTTATATCGACTAACTTTGCCATCGCGTTTCACCTACTTCACTGATGAACTTATTGATAAGTTCCTTGTGATCGGCTTCATTGAGGTCTTTTTCCACCACTCTCGACGCAGCCATGATCGTAAGATGTGAAATCTGATCTTTTAACTCATTAACGGCTTTAACTCTTTCTCTTTCAAGTTCTCTATGGGCATTGAGCTTCATGCTTTCAATATCCGATTCCGCGGCTTTGATGATTTCAAAAGCTCTGTTTTCAGCACGCAGAGTGTGTTTCTTGACAATTTCCTTGCCTTCTTCTTCCGCCATGGAAAGCTTGCCTTCATACTCGGCCTTGTGACCCAGAGCAATGGCTTCCATATCCTTGGCATGTTGGATTTGATTTTTGATCTCGTTCTCACGAGTCTGCATGAATTTTGTTACAGGCCCAAATAATAACTTTCTAAGAATTAAATATAGGATGAGCGTATTGATCAGCTGGAATGCAAAAGTCCAGTTAATTTCTACAAGTCCCAATCTAAGACTCGCAGTTGTCAAGTCCATACTCATGTAAATCCTCCTTTAAGGGATTATTTCCTATATTTTTACAGCATTCTTACAAGTGGGTTTGCAAACAATAAAATAAGAGCGATTACAAGACCGTAGATACCAGTTGTCTCTGCAACTGCCGCACCGAGTAACATTGTTCTGACGATATCGCCTTGAGCTTCAGGTTGTCTACCAACGCCTTCTGCGCCTTTACCTGCTGCATAACCTTGTCCGATACCAGGTCCGATACCTGCGATCATCGCGAGACCCGCGCCAATTGCTGAAGCGGCAAGAATAAGTGCTTTTCCTGTGATAGGTTCCATAATATAATTCCTCCTTAAGATTATGTTTAATGTTTGATCTCAATCCGCTTTAGAGTCTTAATAACGGATTGGCAAATAACAATACAAGCGCGATTACCAGCGCATAGATTCCCGTCGTTTGAGCGACAGCCTGTCCAACAAGCATCGTTCTTACGATCTGAGATTGTAATTTTGGTCTTTTACCAACCGCTTCTGTTCCTTTTCCAGCGGCGTAACCTTGACCGATACCAGGTCCTATACCTGCGATCATCGATAGTCCAGCACCTATTGCGGATGCCATGATGACCAGTGCGCTCCCCTCGAGATCTACTAGTGGGTTACCAAAGAGCATTATGAGTGCGACAACCAGTGCAAGTATACCTGATGTCTCTGCAACAGCAGCACCAAGTAACATGACCATGGTGGTCTCTCTTTGACTTTTTGGATTTCTCGAAACGGCTTCCGCACCTTTTCCTGCCGCGTATCCTTGTCCGATGCCGGGGCCGATACCTGCTATCATTGCAAAACCAGCCGCGATTGCAGTTGCGGAAAGGATGAGTGCTTTCGGTTCAAAGGTCATCAACCATTCGAAAAAGCGCATTATGAAATTGGTTGAATCCATGAGTTCACCCCTTTATGATTTATTTCCCTATGGCCATTTATTCCATAGCGCCAGAAATAAATACCATTGTCAGCATGGTAAATATAAATGATTGCAGCAATCCTGCAAACAAGTCGAAGTAAATGTGCAATACCGCTGGAACACCAGCTTGAAGTAATGGAACAGCAAGGCCCAAAAGCGATTCTGTGAAACTACCAAGTGCTCCATAAAGAAGCGTCATGATGATTACGCCGGCAACTATATTTCCGAACAAACGGAAACCGAGTGATATCGGATTCGCTAGCTCGCCAATAATGTTGAGTGGCAATAGAAAAGGTATAGGTTCCATAAATCCTTTCGTATACCCGCCGATTCCTTTGCTTTTGACACCAAAGAACTGAGTCAGTACAAAGGTCGTGATGGATAAGCTCATCGTTGTGTTCAGATCCGCTGTTGGCGGTCTGAATCCAAGCAATCCAATGATGTTGGATAGCCCGATGAAAATCAGTAGTGTTCCTACAAATGGTGCCCAAACAGCATTTCTCTCACCCATATTTTGTTTCGTCAAGTTGTTGATCACATTGACAATTTGTTCCACAACCAGTTGAAATCCTTTGGCTTCTCTTTTAAGATTTCGTGTAGCCAAAATCGAAAAAACGAGCACGACAAACATGATCAACCAGGTGACAGTTACTGTTTCAGTCACAGGAATGGAGCCAATGTGAAATACAATACGTGGTCCAAAACCTTCAGCGCCCATTAGGTTCATCCTCCTTTCTCTTAAAAATGTTTTTGTAATACGTCTTGTCATTGAAAAGATTTGTTGCAAAAATTATCAGTTTTATTGTAAGCAATCCGATCACAGTTCCTATGATGTTGATATAGGGAGCCGTAATCGAAACATAAATGACAATTGCTGTGATGATATATCTGATGAAGTATTGTGTAACCGCAAAGGTCTGTGCTTTTCCAGGATGCATTTTGACCGCCCTGTTCAAAGTGTTTGCCAGTTGGAAAAAATTAAGCGCGCTTATGGCGGAGCCGAAAATCAGTCCCATCAAAAAAGGTACAGGCTCTTTCAAAAACACAAAACCCATGATACCGATGAAGGCAACTACTGCGGCAAGTGCTTTGACCACAGTGATTTGAGTCTGTCTAACTGAATTCATTTAGTCACTTCCGTTTCTTTTTTCGTGCTTCTTTCTCAAATCTCTGAACATAGCGTTCCGGAGTTTCAGAGTCTTCATAATCCTTACTTTGCCTGATGGCGAGGACATAGAGATTCCTAAACGCCGCACCAACTCCGAGGAGCAGACAAACGATCAGAAAAATGCTGCCATTTCCAAATTTTCTGTCCAGCCAATTGCCAATGAAAACACCTCCGATAATCGGTACGATCATCATAATGCCCACTTGTGACAAAAGCGCAAGATTTTGTAGGATATTCTTTTGATTTTTCTTCATAGTTTTGTCCTCAATTTAATAATTACTAAGCTATTATATCATACTTCATTAATTTTTTTGTACAATTATTACGAAGAAAAGGGTGCAATTATAAGAATTGCACCCTTTTAGCCTTTGATTTTCCAGATTTTGATAAATTTGACAATCCTTTCACAAGCTTTACCATCCCCATAAGGATTCACCGCTTCAGACATATCCGTATAGTAATTATCATCTGTAATCAGACGCGAAGTCATTTCAATAATGGTGTCC
>JAIOSU010000149.1 GCA_021107455.1 Clostridiales bacterium
TGGAGTACTCTGTAGTATCGAACCAGTAAAGCATAATCACCAGATCGGATGGATTGTCATCGTCCAGAGATACGATATTGGCATAAACATTGAATATTTTTTCTCCAACTTTTACACCCGTTTGCTGCTCCTGATTTTTAAGTTGCTCAATCTGGAGATTACCTACGAGATTCACCAAGCTTTTGCCTACAACACTTTTTTCTTCTACCATATCGGTGAATTTTGAGTTGTACCAATTGATTTTGCCGTCGATATCCACTACAACGAGTGGCACAGGCAAATTGAACACTGCATATCGCGCCGCACTGTCAATGCTTGTTGAAATATTTTCGATGTATTTGCGCCATTTTTTTGACCTGGCACGGTCTGATGTCCAGTTATAAAAAACCAGACCAAGTAATGCGATGATCCCAAGTAGTCCCCAAAGTGTATTGTAATACGATATTGCCGCTACCAGCATTCCAATGACAATCAGATAAAGATTCAATGTCTCTTTGAACGGACTGGTCATTTTGTTGTTGCCCATAGTATTACCCCGCTTGTTTTCCAAATTTTCTTATGTTGAAGATCACGTCAAAGAATCCTATGAAAGCGATATATTGAAACCCACCAATAAACAATATAAGTGCAAGCATCAATCTGGAAAGTCCCTTGTTGAAATATTTATTCATGAAATAATAAATGAGTGCCGATCCCTGTACTGCGAAAATCATAAAAAAGAGATATGAAAAATTCGCTGTCAGGAGCACTGGATCCACAAAGCCCGTCGAACCGACAAGATATGCCAAAACGATCATCCCAGCACTTCCATAGGCAAGGTGCTTCGGATATGTGAAGTCTGCGAACGATCCGAGTGGTCTGTGATCAATGCGCATGCGTTTCAGAATCTGATGTGCCATGAGCATATTGATGAGCGTATAGAACATGGAAAAAACAATCAATAAAGAAGGTAAAATCAGTCCCATCAAGTAAAGCATTTCCTCAAGTGTCTCTTTCGATTGTTCAAAAGTCTCAGAGACGTTTTCCGCTCCCATGCTCTCCATTGTTTTTCCGAATGATTCCTGAAAATCCATAGACATGGTGAATGAGCGTTCAATTTCCTCCGTGATGGATACACCTGTCGTCAGATCAAGTAATAAAAAGAACAAGAAGAATGCAACGAGCGCTCCCAGTCCACCGATTAAAACGACATTGAGTGCCGGTTGCTTCTTTTTCATCATCCATCCCAGTGGCAAGCCTACGCCAATTGCCACTGCAGCCATACTGAGTCCGTAGACTAACGTCACAAGTGTACTTGAGATAAGTCCTGCTATAACAGCGGCTATGAGCGCATTGACTATCTTATTTTTCATGGTCAGAATGACTATCGGTAGCGGTAAAAAGAATACCATTAAATTGCCAAGTATGGGAATATAGAAAGAACCCACAATAAACAACACCAATATTGCCGCAAATAATCCCGCTTCTGTAATTTCTCTTGTCCGATTCAAGGGTATATTCCTCCATTTTGCCTAGTCTCTCATACGATTATACACTATTTGCTCTTTAATTTAATCAGTTGTTACAAAAAATATAAAAACGTCCTCTTGATCCTTGCGGATCCAAAAGGACGCTTTACATTATTTAGTCGTTAACAAATGGTAAAAGTGCAATGATTCTTGCTCTTTTAACAGCGCTTGTTACCATTCTCTGGTGCTTAGCGCAGTTGCCAGTAACTCTTCTTGGAAGAATTTTGCCTCTTTCAGTAAGATATTTCTGCAATTTTTTTGTGTCTTTGAAATCGATTGATTCTACTTTATCTTGACAAAAAGAACAGCCTTTTCTTTTTCTACGTCTTTTGATCATTGTTATTCCCTCCTTCTATTAGAATGGAACGTCATCATCGTCTTCGATGGATTGGTAATCATCGAAACTTGAGCTTCCGAAACTGAAATCATCGCTTTTCGGTGATGACGGTGTCTTTTCTCCCCATTCGAGGAATTCAACTCTATTTGCTAAAACTTCTGTCGTATAACGTGTTTCACCAGTCGTTGTTTTGTAGCTGCCCGTTTGAATTGAGCCTTGGATTGCAACGAGCTTGCCTTTAGCCAAATATTGTGAACAATTCTCAGCCTGCTTGCCCCAAACAACGATTCTTACGAAGTCCGCTGTCGGTTTGCCTTGGCTTTCGAACTCTTGTTTTTTTTCTCTTGTCAGACCCTTGTCGATTGCCATTGTGAAGTTCGCAACAGCCATTCCGCTTCCGGGTACAAATCTTAGTTCTGGGTCTCTTACCAAACGTCCAATCAGTACTACACTATTCATGTTGAGCTCCCATCCTTAATTACTTATCTTCTAAATTGATTACGATAAAACGAATGACGTCGTCAGAAATTTTAAAATTTCTTTCGAGTTCTTTTGGAAGCGTTGGGTTTGCTTTGAAGTTTACGTGTACATAGTAACCTTCTCTAAGCTTTTCAATTTCGTACGCGAGTCTTTTGTTTCCCCATTCTTCCACTTTTTCTATTTCACCGTCTGCAGCAATAATACCTTTGAATTTCTCAATGATCTCGTTGCGCTTTTCTTCTTCAAGTGATGGTCTTAAAATAAAAATAGTTTCGTATTTTCTCATCTTCTACACCTCCCTATGGTCATAGTGGCTCTCATATCTTGAGAGCAGAGAAGTAGCGACATCATTGTCGCACTTACAACATATGAATTATATCACTCGTCACCCTATCTGACAAGGGTTTTTTATTTATCTATTTTTTCTCCACCGCGTTCGATGGTCTTGATTCTTTTTTCTAGCTTGACTCTTGGAATCCAAATTTCCTTTTGGCACTTCATGCATTTTATTCTGAAATCCATTCCCACTCTGGTGATTTCAAACGAATTGCTCCCACACGGATGTGGTTTCTTCGTCGTTATGACATCTCCCATTTCAAGTTTGATCGGCATGCCTTCACCCCCACTCAGACTCAACAGCTCTGCTGCTTCTTTCATCTCTAATATATCGATAAAGCCTTAAACCAGTCTTGTTCTCACCGGCAAGAAATTCCATGATCGCTTGATGGTCGTCCGGCTCATATTTTAGGGCCAGTCCGCAACTTGCGGTGACTTCCCTGGGAGTCGGAATGAGTTCAATCGCAAAATGACTCATCAAAAGCCTTTCGAAATGAATGGCTTTATGTGTTGAATCAAAGGATATGAACATGAATGTCTTTTCTTTCAACTTTTCCTCCAATATTATAACGTTATCGTATTGTTGGCTTCAGCCATTTTTTCCACTATGGCATACATATTGGTTACTTCACCAACCATAAGAAATTCCTTCAAGTTGTAATAGTCTAGGCAAGCACCACAACTGATGACTTCTGTACCGAACTCAACGAGTTTTTTCAGATAATCAATGGTGTTGGTGTTGACAGTACTCAGTTTGACACCGGAATTGACCAGAATGATCGTTTTCGGATACGGTTCATGTTCAGAAAGCGCATAAAGATAACTCTTCATCAAAGTCGCTCCAAGTTCTTCCGAACCTTTGCCAAAATGTTCGCTTCCTATAAATATGACCAAGTTGGAGAGATCAGGTCTCTTTTGCACCATTTCTTCAACGGATTCTGCATAGGATCCCTTGAATATGCTGATCTCATAATAACCGTTGCTTTCAGTGACAC
>JAIOSU010000156.1 GCA_021107455.1 Clostridiales bacterium
TATTCTGAAAAGGTGCCTGGTACCAAGCGGCGCCCGGTACCTAGCGACTTGGTAGCTGGTACCCATGGTTTCAGAGTGATTTAGGTAATCAATGTACTATGGAAAGCTAAAAATCAGCTACACTCTCTTTACCTTTTACATAACCCTCTTCGTTAATTGCAATTCTTGAGTACTTTAGTTTACGATTTATAAAATCATATTCCATAGTATTAAAACTACAACTATTTTCATCTTTCTGGCAAGCACTCTCAGCCATAGAAATATGTAGATTTCTTTCAAAACTCTTATCTAGTAAAATATTACCATTTTTTTCTTTATATAACTTCAACTCATCATAAAAACCTTTAATTGAGCAAAAGTCATTTGGACCTTTAATTGTATCGCCAACAATTTTTTTGATGTATAGATATTCCATAAATGAATTAAAATCAGGATACTGACCATTTTGAGATTTTTTTCTTTCATATGAAACACTATTAGATTTCTCGACTATTTTTAATTTCAGTAAATCCCTCCACAGTCTCTTTTTTCCTCTTTTAACTGGAAAATTTTTTATAACTATTCTATCAGAAATATAATCTTGAAAGTATCTATGAGTGTGACCAAATAATATGGAATTGAAACCACACGACAATAAATACTTAGTGTCACTTCTAACATTCTCAAGTTCCAATACACGAGTCAGACTAATATTTGGTGGCATAAGGATGTGGTGATGTAACATTGCTATATCAAGATCATCATCATTCGTTATTCTCTCAGTCTTATGCTTTTCTCTTAGCTCGCCTTTTGCCATTCTCTTCTTTTTTGTTGAGTCATATAAATGAACTTTGACTTTAACACTATTAATTTCTTTTTCAACACTTGTATTAACTCCAACATATTCAAAAAAATCTAAGTAATTATCATTATTCTCTTGGATGAATGTACCATTGTAATAATCATGGTTTCCTGGAACAATTAGATAGTTCTTATCTGAACCATCTAATTCAAGTCCAATTTTACTATGTTTTCCGTCAACCAAGTAACTATCCAACCAAGTTTTTGCAATACTAAAACTACTTGAACTACCATTTTTACTAATATCACCTGTAATTAATAAAAGATCCCACTCAATTTCTTTAAGTGCTTTTGTTAGTGAAACCAATTTATCGATTGAATGTCCAGCAGTTCCTTTAATAGCTACTCCTCCATCACCAAATACTTCATTCGATAAATGTAAATCTGATATGTGTGCAATTTTTACTTTTCTCATATATTTTCCTCCTTGACTTTTAAGTCGGGTAAGTCTGACAAATTGCTCACTCGTTCTCCCACAACATTCTCTGTATCAGAAACCACTCCGTCGGTAACTGCGGTAACCTAAAAGCAAATATAGTATTTAAACTATTTCTTGCATTTATTAATTTACTCCCTTGATAAAGGTGCCAAGTATAAAGTTGCGATTATGGCAATAACTTCGAATCAAACTATTGACACAAATTTTATCTGTTCAAAATAAGTTTCATTATCAAGCCATTTAAGATAACGAAACATCAATTATTGCTCCATAAACCAATATCGAAGTCAGTCTTCATTATTTAATCAGTAGTTACTACCGTAACCGCAATTTGGAACCCGTTGCCATTCATAATATTATTGACTTGCCAATCTAACCTTATTTCGATATTGCTATGTTTATTTCAAAGTTACCGTCTTTATTGTCGGATAGTTAGTACCCAGGATTTTAATCGAATCCCCAAAGTTAATAATACTCAGCATCGTCCGACATGACGTTCCAAATACGCTGAAAAGTGTGACTAGATGCTATTTTTTGTGCACATCAATAACATTATTTTATGCAATGCAAAGTCTTAATTAATCATTACTTAGGCCAAAATAAAGATGGTTTGTTTTTATAGTTATTGCCACTGAAAGTTGCCAATATCTTTTCTGCGGATTTAACAAAACTGTTTATTTCTCCTAAAGTAGCCATATCACTATTAAAGTAATTTTCTAATTCATCATCTGAAATCCTCTTTTCAAATTTGTCGATTATCTTATCAAATTTTACATTATTAGCATAATGCCCATACTCATTAGTATAAGTTTTATAAATCCAACCTTTAGAATCTAGAATTATCTCAAACATAATATCCGAATCTCCAAGCCCTCCGTAAATAGTATGAGATTCTCTCTCAGAGATTATAAATTCAATTTTTCCTTCAATGTTCAAAATTTCTGGATTACTTAAAATAAAATCTTTAATCTCCTGTATTTGCTTTAAACTTTTCATAATATTATCTCCTTTTTTATAATTTCACATAACGTTTTGTGTTGATGGTGTCCATGGCCAATAGAGTAGTCGTATATATTTTGCCACTTATGAAATCCTAACTCGGTGATGGTCTAATGGGCAAATGGGAGCTTGAGGTTGTACTCACTTCTCAGAGTGGCCCTTGCGTCAAGATTAAATTCTGAGAATTCTCCGTACCAGATACCACCCCGGCTGTAACGGCGGTAACTTATAAATAAATACAGCGTTTTAAAGTGTTACAGGCATTTTTAGAGTGACTTTTTGGGAAAAGGTGCCTGGTGCCAAACGGCGATTGTGGCTGTAACTTCAAATCATACAATAGTCGATAGAAACTGATCTGCCTCATGGATTTTACAAGAACCGGGATTCCTCGAGTCAGTAACTTTTACAAGCCCAAACTCACAACTTATCATTATACTGGATCCATCATTTCGATAAATCGTCATATTCTGCGTACCAGATACCACCTCGGCGGTAACGGCGGTAACCCAAAAAACAAATACAGTATTTTAAACTATTGCAGGCATTTATTACGTAATTTACTCGGAAAAGGTGCCCGGTACCTAGTGGCGGTTGTGGCAACTTTGACTCAAACAATTGACACCAAGTTTATTCATTCAAAATAAGTTTCATAGTTGGGCTATTTAAAATAATGAAAGACATAATATTTCCGACTTCACCACGTTGTGATTGCTACTCTAACAACTAGACAAATTAGATTTCCTTCTGTCAACAATAAGTTACTGCCGCAACCGTCGGGTTGGTATGATTAACATGGTATTTGTTTTGCCCATAAAGACATATACTTAAATATGCTTTATCCAGTGTTTTGAAATGCTTTTTTTGAACAGACATGTGTGTGATAATTACACCACCTCTTATGGAACGTTTACCTAGAGTTGGACACACTTTCTCCAAACTAAGTTCTGATAGATTTAGGAGTAGACAAAGATAAAACTGGTGACTTGTAAGTCAATAATCTAGATTCAATTTGAATAAGTTTGTAGTCAATAAATAACAGAAATTTACGCTTTTGTTATATCTGCCTTCACTAATTGCGCCTAAACTCTAACACTCAAAGTTCCTAATTCTTACAGCCATTTTTATCACAAGTAATTTTCTCTGATGATGAAACCCAATGATTTGGATTATCTTTGGTATCAAATCCACAACCTGTTTTACCACCTTTGGTTCCTTGATGAACTTCATTTGTTGGAATATGTTTCACAGCCATTTAATGCTCCTTTCTAAACTTTCATGATGATTAATATTTGGTACAAGCCACCAACTTTCTTCATATATAAGAACCAAAAAATACATAATTCTCAAAACATTATTAATATTTCACGACTAAAAATATATTGAAAAGATTTTTGCTTGTTCTCACACCAGACCTGTATACTCACCAGACAAGACAAAAATTATATCAAAATAATCATTCTGTTCTTATTGTATCATTTTATAAGGGTTAATCTACAAATAGTCTAACTTTACCGACAATTTTAATCTTATGCAAATTGCATTGTTTTTTCCTAATTTTTTTTTATATTTCCAATTAGCCCAATCATTACATTTTACCATTTCTTCCAGTTCAACAGACCCCTTACCGATAAGGGTATACTTACGTCATAAACAAAAAAATAGCCCCATCAGTATCTTTCACCGATAAGGCCATTTCATCATACTTATGTAACTTTCCTTTTGTTTCTCATAAACGAGTACACCAGCACTACTAGGTCGATCATCATGACCATACCGACGATTCTGATTACCCAGTCGTTCATTGGAAAGAACGTGCTATTGATTGCCATAATCACCAGAGCCACGATCATGATGCTCAATGCAACTCGAAATGAAGCTTTGTTGTTCATTTGAATCCCTCCTACATAGTTTTCATCAAGTACAGTTTAATGGAGGCTCCTATTGTGAGCTGGACCATTGCTGCAATTACTAGGGTGTAAAAGACGATGATGTTGAAGTAGCCAGCTACGATTGCTGCCGTGAGCATCATCACTGATGTGATCATCACCATTGGCATTCCTGCCTTGCTGCGGATGAATTTCATACGTTCATCGTTTTCTTTGTTGTAAAGCAGTTTAATTTTTTTGTCATCTTTCATGGCTTTTGAGAGCATGATGATTTCGATCATGGCTCTAATGCCGATTCCAAAGATGAGTCCAAACTGGAATCCGGATACGATGCCATCAGACATACTGCCATTTTCAGTAGAACTTGTCATCACGAAATTTTGAATACCAAGTGCAAGGCAGATAATGACCAGAATGGATAATACTATTATTCTTCTTTTTATGCTTTGCTAGAACTTTTCCATTGTGTTGTCCCCCATTTATTCTTCCAAATCCGTAAAGTCAAAAACCTCTTCAATCGTCAGTCCAAAATAATGCGCTATTTTGTAGGCAAGTGTAAGGGATGCAGTGTATTTCCCGACTTCGATCGAAGTGATGCTTTGCCGCGTTGCGCCCACCTCAAGTGCCAGATCTTCCTGTGACATTTTTCGTTCTTTTCTCAATTCTCTGATTCTTGTTTTCATTTGATCACCCGCTTTGATTTCGCATAGTATACTTTGCATAATTAGCATAGCAAGCTTTGCATTAATTGTCAAGCAAACTTTGCAAAATATTTTCAGTTGACCGGCGAACTGTTTTGAAGTATAATCAAATCATTAGTTTGCCAGTATACCATTTAAATGTGAAAGAAGGTTTTAATAATGGGATTGAGTTTAAATAAGGTTGTTAAGCCACAGTCAAATGAGTTGAACAAAAGGGCAATACTCGCTTCAAATGATCAATCGCCTGTTAAACGATTGTATGTGGAAGGTGAAAAGCCAAATTTCAGCAAGGGAGATATTGTTGATCTGCTCAAAAATATAAATAAGTTATATAAACTGCCCTATTCTCTATATAAAGCGGTGGATTTGATCAAAAAAGATACAGCCTTTAATAATGACCAATTGGACCAGAAAACTTTTAATCGTTTAAATGAGCTGCTTGAGAAGCTTGGTGTGGATGACTACGGTTTTTTTGAAGTGACACCTGACAAAATTTTTAAGGGCAATGGAGTCCCTCACAAGTATGCACTGGTATTTTCATCAGGAATGGATAGAACTGAGTTTGAAACGGCGCCTAGTATCAAGTGCCAGCTGGAAGTAGCGAGGGTCTATTATGACACGGGGAATGTTGCCAATCGGGTTGCGGAACTCTTGCAAAGCAATGGATTTGGTGCAAGTCCAAATCATTCCTTGGGTGGGCAGCTGGACTATTCCATGGCGGCTGAATGGGCTGGTATTGCTGTGACTGGAAGACATAGCATGGCGATTACCAAAAAAAATGGACCCTGTCACAGGATCTCGGTAGTCTATACTAACATTAAAAATCTAGATGTATTTATAAACAAAAGTAATGATGACATGCTTTGGATCAAAGAATTTTGCAAAAAATGCAGGAAGTGTCAGCGGAAATGTCCTACAGGAGCCATCTTGATGGAGCCTGTAGTATTGGATGGTTTTAATCCGACGAGAATTGATTATGACAAATGTTGTGAGGGCTTTACAAATTATGGCTGTGGTATTTGCATCAAGGAATGCCCATTTACGAGTGGTAAGTATGAATCACTCAAAGGAATTTAGAACTTCCGAGCAAAGCCACATTTCCTGCACAACTCTTCCTCCACTTTGCGATCGGTAAAGCCTTTATACATGGCTTTGGCACGTGAAGAATCAATGATGGCATCTATGGACGTCTCAAATATATTGCCAAGGTTGATGTTGCCGTCGCTGTCGTGGCAGCATGGGACAACCGTACCGTCGACCAATATGGCGATTTTATCTCTAAGACCATAACAAAATACTTTTTCTGTAGCGAGCTCCTGATCGATATCCGGCCATTCGAATTTCTCTGCGATATTGACATAGACATTGTTGCTGAGTTTGCCAGCCCTGTAGGTCATGCAGTTTTCTTTGATGCTGAAGTTCAAATTGAGTTGATCCTCAAGGAGGGCCATTATCTTGTCATTCCATGTATTGGCACCCCGGATCAAGTCACTGTCGAGGTTCCACAATCTCAGTGAATTGACAATGTTCGTTGTGGCCTGGGCTTTCAAGATGAACGATGTGATGTTTCCGATATAGCTTTCAAGCGTAAGGGTCTCACTGTTGGCCTCGAAACTACCGAGGGAAAAGTTGACTTGTTTGACTGCAGGTGAATGAAGAAGGATGGCTTCCGCCTCATGGATCAAAACAGCGTTCGTGGTGATATTCACCTTCAGCCCATGACGGTCACATATTTCTAAAAATACTGCAAGCTTTGGATGCAGTAAGGGTTCTCCCATGACATGAAAGTAAATTTGGTCGGTCAAATGTTTTATGTTTGATACGATAAACTCAAAAGAAGCTTCCGTCATAAATTCAGGTGCCCTCTTGGTCAGAGGACAAAAGTTGCATTTCAGATTACACACATTGGTAATCTCCACATATATTTTCTTATAGCGCTTCATTTTTATCCTTCTCCAATTTGTTCAAAAAAAATGTAGGTGACCAGAATCGATCACCTAACTCTTTAATACATTCTACATTGTTTTGGGTGAATTGACTAAACTTTTTTCCCTGTAATCAATGAGATGACAAAAATTACTACAAATATAAAAACCAAAATCTTTGCGATGCCGGTTGCTGCACCAGCTATACCGCCAAATCCTAAAATCCCCGCGATGATCGCGACAACAAGAAATATTATCGAATATCTAAGCATTTTATAACCTCCATTTTTGTTTGTACACCACTTAGTGTTTGGTAATAATCAAAACACCAGCAGCAATTGCAAGAATTGCAAGAATGATATCAATTGATGGAATCGGTATGTCAACGACTTGCAACAATCCTGTAGTAATCAACCAGATGCTTAGCAGCATCATTCCAAGGTTCTTGTTCATTTTCATTTTCATTATTCATTCCTCCATGTTTCTCACGGATCATATATATTATCTCTTACCCAGTTCTACAATTGAGTCAACGAATTTTTTTGATTCTTCTTCGTTAAGACTATAAAAATACTCGATGATTTCTGAAATTTTTTCATATTCATCAATTGGTAATAGAACCGCATCAGGTTGGTTGTTCTTTAAAATGAATAATTTGCCATAGTCACTAGCTTTATCTCTACACGATTTGTAATTTTTGATCATTTCGGAATTTGAAACGATTGTTTTGGTTGAAATTATCACTTAAGCATCACCTCTCCTTACGGTATGTGTTCTTTTAAACTATTGTGATTCCAGCGCCCTGCTCTTAACGACCAGTCGATACTCATTGTTGGTATCACAAGTGACCAGCGTCAGAGCAAGAGGGTTGTCTGATTGTAGTTTCTCCACTTCATCAGGTTTTATGATTAAGACTTCAAAAACTTCATAGGTTACTGTTCGACCTGATAGATCGGTTAGGTCGATTGAATCCCCGATTTCGACTAAATGCAAACTTCCAAAGTGAGCTTTATTGATATAGTTGTGACCAATCACAATAAAGTTTCCCGGCTCATTGGGCTCTGGACCACTGAATTTGTTGACGGAAATATCCAGCAGTTCATAACTCCATTCGGATAGTACCGATACATTGAGTCCGATTTTCTCAATTTGAACCTTTGCTATAGGATTGTATGTCGGTTTTTTGACTTCAGTAACTGGTTCCTCATCGATTTTCTCAATGGTGATCAAAGGTTCGGAAATACTTCTCGGCTCAGTTTCATCAGTTTTCAGCACAAGCTGCTCGAATACAACGAGTGTCTCCTCGGCATTCATTTGGGCGCTATCGCCTTCAGTATAAGCCTGATAAGCGCTACTTGCCGCTATGACCAAAAGGATTCCACTGACCAGAAAAGCTACTCTATGAAATTGTGAAAAAAAGGATGGAAATTTACGCATTAAACCGCTTCCTTCTATGAGCAGATACGACGCCTGCTCCAGCTAATAATAGTGCTGTGATTCCCAAAACCATTGCCATGCCATAATCTGTGCTTTGACCAGTTTGTGGTAAAGATGGTACTGGTGTCGGTTCAGTTGGCACGATTGGAGCGATTGGTGTTACAGGTGCAGTTACAGTTCCTTCATAAAGATTGGTGATTGTTGAAACCGCTATTTGTTCTGCAACTACTGTAATTGTACCTTCACCACTAACGGTCCATTCATCGTTTAGAGTAGCACGGCTCTCTGTAACTGTGTAGACTCCAGGGACTAAATTGACCCAAGTATATGATGAGTTGTTTGCGATTGCTCTCGTTACTTCGAATCCTTCAGGACCAGTGACAATAATGTTGAACAATGGAAGTGTCATGTCTGAAATATCACCTGTTACAAGTTTTCCAACAGTCAATGATCCGTTGAGTTGAACACTTGGAGTAGGTGTCACAGGTGTAGGCTCTACTGGTGTAGGCTCTACTGGTGTTGCGTAAGCATTGGTGATAGTTGCTAAGTTCACTTGATCTGCAAGCACTTCTATTGCGCCTTCACCGCTTACTGTCCAGTCATCATTTAGTGTGGTTCTGCTTTCTGTGACAGTATATGTTCCAGGGACTAAGTTTTCCCATGTAAAAGACTCATTATGAACGAATTCTTTTGATTCGGAGAAATTATATGGACCAGTGACAGAAATTGTGAATACTGGTATTGCGATTCCAGCAGTATCACCTGTAACAATTTTCATTACTGTAATTGAAGTTGTCATTTCGTTTATGATCGTGTTGTTATCTAATGTGACTGCTCCACCCATTGCAAACAATTTTCCTCTGATATCTGCTCCAGTGGTTGCTGTAATGGACTGAGCTGCAAGTATAGTACCTTCAAATTCAGAATTTGTTCCAAGTGTAGCAGAACTTCCTACTTGCCAAAATATGTTGTTGTAGCTGGCACCATTTATAAGTTCAATCTTACTTGCTGAAGCCGTTGTGAGTGTAGATCCAGTTTGGAATATGAATACTGAGTCAGCATTATTTTGACCATCAAGTGTAAGTGTGCCAGTGATTTGGAATGATGTTGCGCTGCTGTAGACACCTGGTGTCAAAGTCTTTCCGCCAAGTTCAGACTCTGTTGTGTTGATTGTTCTACCCGCGGCATCATTAAATGCAGATGTATGGTCGTTTTTGGCTTGTAATGCCACCGCATCTGCGATGTGAATTTCTCCAATTACGGTCGCTGTCTCTTGCCCGCTGAATATGGTTCCGGGGTGAAGACCAACGTCTCCTGTGATGGTAGTGGTTCCTGTATTCGTAATTGTCGAACCGGCAAGTATTGCAAAGCTCTCTGCTGTTCCAAAATTAAGTGTTGTTTCTGCCGCCATGCTGACAGTTGGGCCAATCATGGTAATCATCAATAACAAAACCAATGTTAATGATAAAAATCTATATGACTTCTTCATATTAGTAATACCTCTTCCTTCTTCGTTTCCTTTTATTAAGATGCTCACGATTTATTGGTCACATGCTTTACATACTTCTCGCACGTTAGACCAAGTATAAACCTATTATCACCAAACGTAAACAATAATTCAAATAATAATTGCAATTTTAATATAAATTATATTTCAAATAATAGCTATAATTATAATTGTAATACAGTAGCAATATTATAGGCAAAAAAAATAACCCCACTGGGTCTCCAACCAATGGGGTTTCGTTCAATTTCGGTGGTGCCTCCCGATGGGCACAATCATGGGTGTATCTGAAATTGGATCATTTAGTACCGTACAGTCCAGATCAAAAACTTTTTTTACAAGCTCACTGCATAAAATATCCGAAGGCTTCCCTTCAGCAATCACTTTTCCTTGTTTTAGAGCAAAAAGGTAATCCGCATAGCGTGCGGAAAGGTTGATGTCGTGAAGCACCATCACAATGGTCTTCCCTTTTGTACGATTCAAATCCATGAGCAAATCCAATATTTCTATCTGATGTGACACGTCGAGATAAGTGGTCGGTTCATCCAGTAGCAAAACATCCGTCTCTTGAGCAAGCGCCATGGCAATCCATACTCTTTGCCTTTGTCCACCAGAGAGTTCATCCACGCTGCGTTCGGCTAGTTCCAGTATGCCCATGCTCTCAAGTGCCTCCTCAACCGCGTCAAAATCATTCTTTGACATGCCCCTTAGAAAGGATTGATGCGGGAATCGTCCTCTAGCCACCAGATCTGCGACAGTGATGCCTTCAGGCACTACAGGTGATTGTGGTAAAAGCCCCAAGTCTCTTGCCAATTGCTTTGGTGCAATGTGATGGATGTTTTGTCCATCAAAAATAATTTCTCCAGAAATCGGTTTGATCAAACGTGCAATGGTTTTTAACAGTGTGGATTTACCGCAGGCATTGGCACCTATGATGACGGTGATTTTCCCATCTGGTATCGTTATATCAACTCCATCCAATATGACTTTTCCATCATAACCCGCTTTTATATTTTGTGTCTCCAGAGTATGTTGAGTCATCATGCCGCACCTCCTGTACGATTCATCCTTATCAGTAATAGGATCAAGTATGGCGCTCCAAGTATACCTGTGATCACACCTACCGGAAGCTTGATACCAAGCGCAAACTGTCCTATAAAATCCGCTACTAAAACTAACAATGCTCCAACGAGTGCTGAGGGAAGCGCATGCGATTTTCCCGACCCTACAATTCTTTTGGCTATCGGACCAGACAAAAAGGCTACAAAAGCGATGGGACCCGATACTGCTGTTGCAAATGCCGTCAACACCACAGCACTGCCAATCAAAAGGATTCTCGTCAAGTCCGTTCTCACGCCAAGTGAAATGGCGGATTGTTCACCCAGTTCAAGCATTTGAAGGAGCTTGCCCAGAAGGATCGTAATCGATCCAAAGACCACGACAACGGTGGCAAGTCTCGGAATATCGTTCATGCTCATGGTATTCAAACTGCCGGACAACCATCTCATTGCTCCTGGAACGTCATACTGATTCGCCTTTAAAAGCATGTAACTGATCACTGAGTTCAGCATCGCCTGAACTCCTATTCCAATCAAAATCAGGCGACCGCCTGAAAATTGTCCCCCTTGCGACAACCGATAAATTGTTGCAGAAACCAGCAGTCCGAAAATGACAGATACAAATGAGACCACCAGGCCACTGAGATTCAGCACAAGTATGCAAAATATCGCCGCAACACTGGAGCCTGCCGAAACCCCGATGATATCCGGGCTTGCAAGCGGATTTCTCAATATGGTCTGAAATGTACTACCGGCAAAACCAAAAGCCATTCCAACCATTAAACCGGAAAGAAGTCTCGGAAGCCTCAATGTACCAATGGCAAATGTTGCTCCTTTAACGGTTTCACCCGACAATACGGCGACAACCGTCTTAATCGGATAGATGGTGTTACCGACCATGAGAATAACAATCGACAGGATTGATATCAACAGTGTCAAAATTAGAGTAGCGGTAATCCATCTTCTTTTTCGACCGGATATACCTTTTCGGATGTCAATCCTAGCTGAAATACTCATAACATTTTCACCTTGGCCTTTCTAGCAATCATGATCAATATCGGTGCACCGATGAACGCCGTAATTATTCCAGCCTCAAGTTCACTTGGTCTGCCAAGCACTCTGCCTATAACATCTGCCCCAAGTAAAAGTGTTGCTCCACCTATGGCTGAAAGTGGTAATACCCGCTTCAGGCTAGAACCCACAGCAAGCCTCACAATGTGAGGTACCATAAGTCCCACAAAGCCTATAGGCCCGGCGATCGCCGTAGTCGCTCCAGTTAGCAATACTCCACCTGTTGCACCAATCACTCGGATCGTGTTGGTCTTCACTCCCAGTCCGCTCGCAAGTTCCTCCCCAAGTGCAAGAATATCCAGTGCGGGTGCGAGAGCAAAACTGACTCCAAGTCCTATGATCAGAAAAGGAAGGACAGTTGAAATTCCCTCCCATGTTGCACCACTGATGCTCCCTACTTGCCAGAAGCGGAACAAGTTCATCACTTCTGTCCTCGGGAGCATGATGGCACTGACCAGTGAAGACAGTGCGGCACTGGTAGCCGCTCCAGCAAGAGCCAGCTTGATCGGCGTCGGACCTCCAGGTCCAATGGAGCCAATGGTATAAACGGCCAATGCAGTAACAGCTGCTCCACCGATTGCAAACCAGATGAAGGCATTTAGTGAACCAATGGAAAAAAAGGCAATTCCAATGACCACAGCAAGCGACGCCCCTGTATTGACCCCGAGTATACTGGGATCGGCAATAGGATTGCGTGTGATGGCCTGCATAAGCGCTCCTGAAACTCCAAGCGCCATTCCTGAGATCATTCCAAAAATAGTTCTTGGAATCCGCTCAAAGACCACTACTTGATTGACAGTTGTTCTCTGATTTGAAAAGATTGCCTCAATAGTCTCATTTAAGGGAATAACCCTTGCACCCAGTGTCAACGACAATGGGATACAAAGGCCAAGCCCGACTATACTTATAAAAATGATTCCTGTGAATCGTGATGATTTCATATTACTCGGCTACGCTCGCTGCATCTGAAAGAATCTCAAGATACTCATCAATAGTTGCAGGAATCGAAAGCGCACTTGGTGTTCCTGATGCCGCAAGCGGCGTACCGTCTTCAATTACTGCAACAGAACCTCTCTTGATTGCGGGAATCATTCCAAAGAGCGAATCTGATTGCAATGTTTTTAGGAGTTCCTCGTTACCATAAGTCACGATGACATCTATGTCGCTCAATACATCCGAATTTTCAGCACTGAGTTCGATTGCAAAACTTTCAGTACCTTCTGCAATATCCAGAACACTTTGTGGAAATACCATTCCAAGATCTGTCAGATAAGCCGCTCTAGGATCCGCTGGCAAGTACACATAAAACTTGCCTAGGTCTGTCGGATTAAACCAGAAGAATGCTGCTGTTTTATCTTCAAGTTCAGGATAAGCACTGATTTTTTCAGTTATTAGGTTCTCTAGATTAGTGACCAGCTTTTCACCTTCTGCTTCAAGTCCCATGCCTTTTGAATTCAGTGTGATCTGCTCACGCCAGTAGGTTTGCCATGCGTTTTCAGGATAAGCGATTACAGGAGCAATCTCACTGAGTAAGTTGTACTCTTCTTCTGTAATTCCTGAATAAGCCGCCAATATGACGTCAGGCTCAGCTTCGTTGATGGCTTCATAGTCAAGACCGGCTAGATCGTTAAATAAAACCGGTGTCGTAATACCCATTCCCTCAAATGCAGCCTTTGTCCATGGCAAAAGGCCACTATCATCCAGTACACCATAATTCGCCATCGAGATGCCCACCGGTTCGATTCCAAGTGCAAGTGGAACATCATAGTTGCCCCAAGCAATCGCCGCTACTCTTTCTGGTTTGGATTCAATAACCGTTTCTCCAAAGGCATGCTGGATCACGAGTGGGTATTCGGAATTTACTTCGATTAAAGTTTCAGTTTCAGTTTCTGTTTCAGTATTTGCACAACCTGTGATTGCTAGTGATAATACAATCAATATAAGTAATAGTAATGGATATTTTTTAAGTTTCATATATGACCTCTCCAGTTGAATTATTGTCTTATTGACTTGTTTAGTATAATTGATAATGATTATCACAGTCAACAACAATAACGTTTTGGACTTTTTTTGCATTCTTTTGAACTCTTTTCGTTCTATTTTTCAGAAAATGCGTTATAATAGATATCAATTACTTCCATGAAAAGGGGCATATATCTTATGACCGACTATCAAATCAAATTTCTGGATCAGATGCGATACGGTGCACACGTGCAGGAGCATCGGACTCTCTATTCGCCGACATCACAAAATGGCAAAGGCTATTTCATAAGCTATGAAGGAAGAAATATATTTCAATTCGTAGTGGCGAACTATATGATCCAGCATGATTTCGAACTCGACTTCGACAGTAGTGAAAGCTATTTGAGATTAGGAATCATAGAAAAAGGCGTCTCAAAATACAATTTCAAAAGCAAACGTATGACTGAATTCTCACCTTCACCTTTTATCGTAATGGAAAACAGTATTTCAGGAAAACAGTCTTGGGAATCAGGACACCATTACAAAGGCACCGAACTGATCATAAACATGTCAGTTCTGAAAAACGAACTCTTGGTGAACTTTCCAGAGCTGAAAGCACTTTTCAAACTCAAAGAAAATTTCATCTATTACTATTTGCCCGACGAAGTCATGAGAATCTTTGATTCACTTAAGATACAGACACTCTCGAATTCTTTGACCCCACTTAACCTGGAGGCTTCAATTCTAAAATGTCTAGTCATAATAGTCGAAGAAATCAATGCGAAAAGCGGCAATAATTATATCAATCATTACAATTACAGCATCATTGGCATAAATAAAGAGCGAACAGCGAGGTTGACTCAAAACGATGTAGAAGCAATCAATAAGGCACATCGATTAATCATCGAAAACATTGATGCTCCACCTTCAATAGCTTCATTGAGTAGACATATGTATATCAGTGAGCAAAAGCTGACCATAGGTTTCAAAAAACTCTTTGGTCTGACCATAGGTCAATATATTATAGATCAAAAGCTGATCCGCGCAGCAAAATATCTGACCACAACTGATCTTTCGGTTCATTCTGTGGCGTTAAAGTCAGGTTATGTCAACACCTCCAACTTTTCAAAAACCTTTAGGCGAAAGTATCAAAAAAGTCCGCTACAGTATCGTAAATCTCACCACTAAAAAAAGCCTGCACATGTGCAAGCTTTCATTTTTTGAATTTAAATTTTAGATTTTAATTTTTTCAATTCGATCGAATGCTTCTTTCAGTTCCTCTATAGAAACGGTACATGCTATCCGTATATAACCTTCAGCACAGTCGCCAAAAGCATTGCCTGGAATTGTCAGTACTTGAGCCTGATCCAAAATCATCTCACTGGCCGCCTCTGAACTTAGTCCGGTCTTTTTGATGTTGACCAGCAAATAAAAAGTTCCTTTGGGACTCGGGACACTCATCCAAGGAATCTGATTGATCCGATCGGCAGCATACATCACACGTTCTTTATAGAGTGCAACTGCAGGAGCCTGAATCTGCTCCCTATTTCTCAGCGCATAAATTGCTGCTCTTTGTGAAATGGATGGAGCCGTGAAAACAACATTTTCATTGATTTGCTGGCAAGTCTTGATGATCTCACTTGGTGCAATCAAGTTACCGATGCGCCAACCCGTCATGGTGTAATCCTTGGAGAAACTGTTGATGATGATCAACTGATCTTTAATCTCAGGGTAATTGATCATAGAGACAAACTCATCCACAAATGTATAAGCCCCGTAGATTTCATCCGATATGACAATCAGATCTTTTTCTATTGCAATCGCCACAATTTTCATCATGGTCTCTTTTGAAAATACCGCACCTGATGGGTTATTAGGCGAATTGATGACGATAACTTTGGTTCTTTCCGTAATCGCCTCGAGGGTGCGTTCTATTGACAGTTGATAGTCTTCCTCTTCGTAGGTATTAATGACTACTGGAACACCTCTGGCAAGTTCAATTTGCTGTGAATACGGCGTGAAATAGGGTGCGTGGATAATGACTTCATCTCCATCATCCAAGATGGCCTCAAGAGCCAAATACATACCGAGACAAGCACTGGCAGTCACCATAATTTCACTGTCATCCAGTTCAACGCCATGACTCTCTTTATAGAACTTGGCAATCTCCTCGCGCAGTTCGGGATCACCTCTAAAATCGGTATACTTTGTGTGCCCACTCAAGGCACCTTCGAATGCGAAATTGATGATGCCACTATCTGTCGTTTGGTCAGGATCTCCCAAACTCAGATTGATGACATTGTCGTATTTCTTGGCCAGTTCATCGACTTTACCCATCGCCGTGGACTTGTCGTTCCAATACCTTTTTGCTATATACTTATGTTTCACATTCATTCACCTCACTAAAATACTAAATGGGCAATCAATACGATTATTGGCAATGTGATCAATGTTCTTTCTACGAAAATAATCAGTAAGTCTTTAAAATTTACAGGTATTTTCGATCGTAGAATTACCGCACCTGTCTCAGTCAAATAAATGAGTTGTGTAAATGATAACGCACCTATGATAAAGCGAGTAATCTCAAACTCTGACCCTTTGACAAATATCGCTGGCAAAAACATATCCGCAAACCCTACCAAAGTCGCACTGGCTGCAAGTGTTGCATCTGGAACATTTAAAAGAGTATATACTGGAATCAAAGGTGTTGAAACAACACTGAAAAATGATGTGTACTCTGCTATGACCAAAGATACAGTTCCTAAAAGCATAACAATTGGCATCAGACTGAAATAGACATCCGCAACTGTTCTGAGTCCAGAGAGTGCAAGCCCAGCAGGACCTGGAGCAGTTCTTGCCTTATTCACACCATTGCTAACCGCCCAACTGTGAACCGTATTGCCTTCAGGTACGACTTCATTGATTCTGACTTCAACGCCTTCTTTATAAGTCTCTTTTTTCTTATTTAATGGATAGATTCTTGGTAAAATAAACGCAGCTACAAAAGAGGCTATACTTATAGCACCGTAGAATGCCAAGAAACTCACTGTGAGATCAAGGAAATCGGCTATAAATACTGCGAATGGTAAAGATACCAAAGAAAAACATACAGCGATGATCGAAGATTCTTTTTCTGTGTAGTAGCCTTCACGGTATTGTTTATCCGTTATAACGACCCCAACCGGACCCGATCCGATCCAAGACGCTACGGCATCAATAGCAGAACGACCAGGTACTTTGAAAAGTGGTCGCATAAATTTTCGAATCAAAGTTCCAAGGTAATCCATGGATCCGAATTCCATCAATAAAGGTAGAAAGAATCCAGAGAAGAAAAACCATGTGGCTAAGACAGGAAACAAATCATTGAGAACGACACCACCGGTATATGGATCAGAAATCATAGAAAATCCAGGTCCAGTAATCCCATTCAAAACAACGAATGCAAAAATACCAGAAAGCACACGAATCGCTACCATCGACATTTTTACAACAAACAAATCATTAATAAAAGGTTGATCCATAACAAATTTTGGTTTAAGAAATGTTGCTAATACTGTCAAAGCAGCGCTTAACATAACCACATATGCCATGAATGCCGGTAGTATTTCACCGAAACTTGCTCTGAACATCGTCGCAAAATAACCTACACCAATTGTCCACTCACTTCCGCCCCAAGGCAAGGGAATTACAAACAACAATAAACCAATAATCGATGGTATGATGAACTTCATCATTTCTTTTGTACTGAACTTGTCTTTTTCATTCAATCTTATATTTTCCATACGCACCCCCACATTATTTTGAAACAGCGTTTCAACTTAATTGAATTTTACATCAACTCGATCTAATTTACAAGCATTTTCTGAAACGACGTTTCAAAATTTAGCTTTTTATAATTTTCTGACTTTTAAAAGCATCTGTTTTATAGTATACTTCGAATATATGAGGAGGCCCTAAATATGAGTAACGTGAACACAATGACTGAAAGAACTCTAGAAATAATAGACTATCTGTATGAAGCTACAAAACCTGTAGGCGTCAGCAAGATTGCAGCTGATCTATCATTGCCAAAGGCAACAGTATTCAGAATTTTAGTCACACTGGAACAATGGAATTTCGTACGTAAAAACGAGGATACAGATGACTATAAACTGGGACTTGGACTTATTAAGTATGGATCCAAAGTGGCTTCCCAAACAAATCTAGTAGACATTGCCAAACCATTCATCAACTCATTGTCGAATCAACTTGGTGAAAGTGCCAATCTCAATATTGAATACCAGGGACAATCACTTAATATTTACAAATCTGAGACTGATCACTCCATTTTAGTTTCAAAATTAACTCCTATAAGCGCTCTGAATTGCTCAGCCTCCGGTAAGATATTTCTTTCAAGCTGGGAACCGGAGACTTTAAAAAATTATTTTGAACAAAAACAATTTTCCGAAAGGACAATGAATTCAATTATCGACTACTCTGATTTTATGAAAGAACTTCAGTCCATCACCGAGAATGGAATTGCTTTCGACAATGAAGAATATGAATACGGTCTGTTTTGTCTATCGTCCCCTATTAAACATAAAGGCTCAATTGTTGCCGCCATAAGTATTTCAGGACCTAAAACAAGACTTGAACACAAGGGACTTGACTCAATTTCTAAAGAACTCAAGAATATATGCAGTGAAATATCCGATCTGATTTCTGAGCTGGATCTTGAAATTTTATTCTAACATCATCTTCCAAAAAATCAAAACAACTTGAATCGATAGGACTCAAGTTGTTTTTTGCTTTATCTGGAATGGGCAAGTCTACTTGCTGCCGCGGCAGCCACCGCTGCCACGAGATCATCCAGGAATGTGTGGCATGCGCCACCCTTTTTCTCATCCAGTTCTTTGATGATTCCAATTTTCTCCTTATCCAGGTATCCGAAGTTCGTCAGTCCGATGGAACCGTAGACATTGACGATGGATAGTGGTAGGATCTCATCGATGCCATATAATCCTTCATCCGCTTCTACTATACTTTGTAGTGGTTCAGGTAAAAGTTTCTTCTCTGTCAATTCATCAATGGCAATTCCTGTCATGATCGCATGGATGATTTCTCTTTTGCTCAGTACGGCGTGTATATTCTCCATACAAAGATCAAGTGTCAAATCAGGATAATAAGGAAGCTGAAGAATTTGAACGATTTTAGCGATTTCTATCAGTTCAACACCTCTTCGATTCAACATTTCTATAGTCATTTCTTTAAGTTCAGCCATATCGTATTTGTGACTGTATTTGTTTTTCTTCTTATCTGTGTCCATTAGTACCTCCTAATATCGATTTTCTACTTCATGAACCACTATTTGCTTATTTAAGTCTTGATGGAACAACGGGGACAATGATTTCATTTGAAATGATTTGTCCTTCAAAACCAGTGATTTTCTGATTCATTTCTTGACTTATGTTAGGGTTAACATCCGGTAGTCCAATGACATCTTCTTTGATTCCAAAATTGAGCGGTCCACTATTTAAATGGCATTTGTATGCCAGTTCACATACATTGTAAACAGCACTGTCAAGTCTTTTGATCATTGAAGTGAGCACCACTGATTTGCCAGGAGCATAGTTGCCATCATTATATTGATCATAATCCACACCTATGACATAAGCCAAGTTTTCATTACTTGCTCTCATCTTTGCTTCTTCA
>JAIOSU010000085.1 GCA_021107455.1 Clostridiales bacterium
AAACTCCGTCCGTTCCATACACATCCTGAGCTATGATTGAGCCGGGAGACACCCCACTGATTAGTGTTTTTTGCATTTCCCCACCATATAGTATATTTTTTGCTACTTTATTATTGTACAACACTATAAATGCCTACTTTATGCTATTTATGAGCAAAATGCAACATTTCTTACCTATTTACCTCATTATTTTGCAAATAGGCCAAATCCAAAGAATTAATGGTGTGCCCATAAATATTATTATTAAAGATAATGGCAACCCCATTTTCCAGTAATCACCAAATTTATATCCCCCTGGTCCCATGATCAAGGTATTGGATTGATGGCCAATCGGTGTCAAAAAAGCAGATGATGCTCCTATTGCGACAACCATAAGTACCGGATCCACCGAAACCCCAAGAGCATTTGCCATGCTGATTGCTATCGGTGCCATGAGCACTGCCGCAGCTGAATTGTTGATCAGATTGGTCAATAGTATAGTCACCGTCATCAATAACATGATCAACACCACAGGTGAAGACATACTGGTCAACCTGAGCATCAATCCAGCAATGGTGTCTGCACCTCCAGTGCTTTAAAGCGCTTCTCCAAGAGGCAGCATGGCACCAAGCATAATGATGATCGGCCATTCAATAGTCTCATAAAGCTCTTTTGTGCCGACAAGACCTGAAAGCACCATTGTTATAGCGACCAATGTGAATGAAATATGTACAGGCAGCACTCCAAAAGTGGTCAGTGCGATTCCAGCTCCAAATACAAATAAGGCGAGCCACTTCTTGTCCGATGAACCCATTTTCCCCAGAGTAATGCCTCTCTCAGCCAACGGTAAGCATCTCAAACTTGCCAATGTATCTGATATGCCTGAGTTTGAAATCAACATTAAAAGGACGTCTCCTGATTTGAAAGCAACATCACCGAGTCTTGAGAACAAGGATTCTCCATGTCTTGATACAGCAACGAGATTAATATTATATTTATTCCTAAGTTTCAGTTCTATAGCAGTTTTACCTATTAGAACAGAGTCCTCTCTGACAACAGCCTCAATGAGAGTGAAATCATTTGAATTCAACAACTGACCGGATTCATCATGAGACAAGTTTGCGCCTTCAAGTTTGAACCCTGATTTTTCTATTATTCTTACAAGTCTTTCTGGTTCTGTTTTGACCAAAAGGACATCACCAGCCTGTAGTAGTTCATATGCCAGTGGTGCCAATACAAATTTCTTTTGTCTTATAATATTCAACACATTGAACTCTATTCCGTATTCAGTATTCAGCTCTTTCAAACTTTTCCCAATGAGCTTGTTGCCAACAGGAACAAGCAATTCAGAGAGATAATCTTCAATCTTAAAAAGTTCACCACCAGACTCATATGGTTTTCTATGAGGTATGAATCGCCATCCGAGAAAACCGATATAAACCAAACCAATGAATGTGATCGCCAATCCCACCGGTGCGAAATCAAAAAACGTGAAAGCTTCCATACCGACTTGTTCCCTATACATGGAAATGATCAAATTTGGAGGTGTACCGATTTCAGTAATCATGCCACCAAGCAATGATGCGAATGCGACAGGCATCAAAAACATGGAAGAAGATATTTTATTGTCTTTGGCCATTTTAATGGCAATAGGCATAACTAGTGCTAGAGCGCCGACATTGTTCATGAAGCTTGACAAGACGGCAGTCAAAAACATGAGTCCCATAAGTCTCATAGTGTTGTTTTTACTGGTTCTATCGATGATAATGACAAGATCATTCAAAGCACCTGAATTAATCAAGCCTCGACTGACAACCAAAATAGCTGCTACGGTTATAATGGCCGAATGAGCAAATCCATCGAAAGCATTTTCTGCAGGTATGATTCCTGTCAATACTAGAAAAAGCAAAGACATCATCGCCACCAAATCATATCGCAACGCGCTTTTGACAAATAAAAAAAGAGTTATGACAATAGTCACAAATACTATGATCTGATCCAACATGATGCCACCTCCTCAAATATGGGTTTTATCAATTTTAACATGTTTGATGCATACAATAAAGTTAAATAATAAGGGGGTATTTCAATAGGTTTTATATTGAAATACCCCCTTGGATTTATTTGAGATAATTTATTACTGCATCTCTTAGGAATTGTGCAGCGCCCTCCTTGTGGCGATCATAGTAAGCCTTGAATCTTTCATCGGCCACATACATTTCAACAACCCCTCGATGAGCTTCTACAGAATATTGATCCCAGTAAAAACCGATCCACTCTTTATGTTTCGCTGCAATTTCTTTGCCAATTGCACTGTCTGGCTCAGCATTTTCTTCAACTGCTTTCACCAATTGATCAATCAAGTCTTCCGTCAACTTAGCGACATATTCACTTTCCTGTGATGTCATGCCCATAAACTTCTTATTTGAAGCCTCCACGACATCACTGCCATACTTCTGTCTTATTTCCTTTCCATACTCGGCTTCGTTCTTATCGAGCATCTCTTTTTTCAAACCTTCAAATTTTTCCTGATCAGTCATTGTGTCTCTCCCTTCTTTGACTTCAATAGTCTTTCTGACATTGTGAATCATCTTGTCAATTTCATTTTTTTTATTCAAAAGACTCTCCAAATGTGTTCTTAATGCAGCCGCCTCGTTGAAATTCGGCTCGTCCAGTATGCGTTTGATTTCTTCCAGATTAACGTCCATTGCCCTAAAAAACATGATTTGCTGCAATCGATCCACTTCACCCGCTCCGTATATTCGATATCCTGAACTATTGATTCTCAGCGGTTTCAGAAGTCCGATCTCATCATAATATCGCAATGTTCTTTTAGTCGTTCCAGAAAGATGCGCCAACTTTTGAATTGTGTACTCCATTTGAAAACCTCCTGTTAATCACATTCTAAACCATGACGTTGCGTTACTGTCAAATGAAATCTTAAAAAAATATTTATATAATTTTTTTTATATGGTAAACTTATTAATATTAAGTGTCGCGAAATATCAAAACCGACCAATAGGGGGATTATAATGAATATTTCAGAAAAAAGACTCCACCGTTCAGAAGTACCAGTTGAAACCACTTGGGACTTGACTGCGTTATTTCCGTCCGATGAGGCATGGCTCGAACAGCTTAAAAAGACGGAAGCGCTATTTGATGATTTGTTGAAATACAAAAACAAATTTTGTGAAAATGGCAGTGTTGTATTTGAAGCAATGTCATTACTTGAAACCGCTTACACCCAAATGGTGCAACTTGGAACATACTCAAGTCTCCGTCAAGCGGAAGACGGCACAAATTCAAAGAACCAGGAAAATAGCATGATTTTCGCAACGTTCTCAACCGGAATACTAGCCAAAATCACTTTCATCAACTCGGAGATCACTGCACTTGAAGATTCTGAATATAACGCCTTATTCGAATCGGAACCAAAGCTCAAAGTGTTTCAACTATACTTAGACGATCTCTACAAGGAAAAATCACATATGTTGACACCGGAGTCAGAGAAAGTATTGGCTTCACTCGGTGAAATCACCAGCGCTCCTTACAGAATCTATTCCATAAGCAAGGCAGCTGATATGACTTTCGACGACTTCGCAGACTCTACAGGTAAATCGTATCCAAACTCTTTCGCACTTTATGAAAGCAAATATGAATTTTCAAGTGACCGAAGCATCAGAAAAAATGCTTATGAATCTTTCTCGGGCACTTTAAAAGAATATGAGAACACATTTGCCGCTGTCTATGCGGCAGAAGTCAGAAAGCAAATTGCCCTGAGCAGACTCAGACGTTACTCCTCAGCAACTGAAATGTTGCTCGAACCGCATAAAGTGTCCATTCAAATGTATGAAAATCAGATCAAAGTCATTTATAACGAACTCGCACCACACATGAGAAGATTCGCTGATCTCAAAAAAGAACAACTCGGATTGGATCAGATGAATTTTTACGATTTGAAAGCGCCGCTCGATGTTGAGTTTACCCCATCTGCGAATATCGAAACCATCAAGTCGACCATTTTGGAAGCACTATCTATTTTGGGAGATGATTACAAGGCTATCATAAAAAGGGCGTTTGATGAGCGATGGATTGATTTTTCAGATAACATCGGTAAATCCACAGGTGCCTTTTGCTCATCACCTTATGGAGCGCATCCTTTTATTTTGATCACATACCAAGACAACATGCGATCTGCATTCACACTCGCTCATGAACTGGGACATGCAGGTCATTTCGCCAACGCCAACAAGTATCAACGCATATTCGATACCAGACCATCCACTTATTTTGTAGAAGCACCTTCGACCATCAATGAAATGTTGCTTGCCGAACATCTGATGAGAAATACTGATGATCCAAGAATGAAAAGATGGGTGATTCTTCAACTTATGGGCACTTATTACCACAACTTTGTGACTCATCTCCTCGAAGCGGAGTTCCAAAGAAGAATTTATGAAATGAGTGAATCTGGCGTTTCCCTCACCGCAAAGATGCTCAGTACCACTAAGCTTGATGTGTTGAGAACATTTTGGGGAGATTCGGTAGTGATAGACGACCATGCGGGAATGACTTGGATGAGACAACCTCATTATTATATGGGCTTATATCCGTACACTTATTCGGCTGGATTGACAGCCTCCACCGCAGTTTCAAAACGTATTTTTGAAGAGGGTTTACCAATCGTTGAAAAATGGCTCGATGTTCTTAGAGCCGGTGGAACAAAATCCCCGCTGGAATTGCTTAAGATGGTCGATATAGATATGAGCACACCAGAACCTGTCAAGATTGCCGTCGAACATGTCGGAAATCTGATCACCGAACTCGAAGAACTGTTCAGATAAATCAAAAAGGTGCTACTTCAAGTGAATCATATCACTTGAAGTAGCACCTTTCAATATTCATCTCTTATAATAAAAGAAGGTCTTGCTGGACTCAAATTTATATCTTTGCGGTTGAATGATCTGCTCAGTACTGCCCACGAAAAAGTAACCGTCATTGACCAGAGATGCATAAAATTTCTTATACATTTCATCTTTTGCCTCTTCAGTGAAATAAATCATGACATTTCTACAAACACTCATATCAAAGCCACTAGGATAGTCATCCCTCAATAGATTCATTTTTTTGAATTCAACACAATTCTTGATTTCATCCTTGATTCTAAATCCTCTACCAATAGGTTCAAAGAACTTCTCAACATATTGTGGAGGAACATTTTTGATGCTTTTTTCATTGTACATACCGATTTTGGCTTTTCCGATGGCTTCCTCATCAAAATCCACTGCGAGGATCTTGATATCTCTCAGTGGTAGGAATTCACTCATACACATAACGAGAGAATAAGGTTCTTCACCTGTTGAACAAGCAGCAGACCATATCTTCGGACGCTTTGTACGCTTCAGGATCTCAGGTAAAATATCACTTCTAAGTGTTTCCCACTGACTTGGATTTCTATAGAATTCAGAAACATTGATTGTCAAATAATTGATGAATTCATCAAAACTCGCCTTATCAGAGTTAAGCAATTTGTAATATGACTCAAAATCCTGTAATCCGTGTCTGGAGATCAAGGATTCAATACGACGCTTCATCTGTCTTTCTTTGTAAAGAGATAAGTCCAGTTTGGTTTTGGCAAATATCTTATCTTTAAATTGATCATAACCTTCCATACGTTCCCCCCCAGCTGGAATATTTAAAATGTATACTATAAATCCCAGAATTTACGATTAAATCGCGTCTATTCTGGGATTTTATAAATGTTATTATTATGTGCAGATCAATTGATTACTCTTCAGTTGACTCTACTGGCTCGGAAGCTTCAACTTCTTCGACTTCTTCAACTGCAGGTTCATTGACAGCTTTCATAGAAAGCTTCACTTTCTTTTCATCTGAAACATATTCAAGAATCTTGACTTCTACCACTTGATTAACGCGGAGTACATCTGCTGGTTTCTCAACATGTTCTTTAGCGATATGTGATACGTGAACAAGTCCTTCGATTCCTGGCTCTAGTTCAACAAATGCACCAAAATCAGTCAAGTTGACAACTTTACCTTCATAAACGCCATCTACTGAATATTTTTCTTCAAATTGTGACCAAGGCTCCTCAGTAAGTTGCTTGATACTTAATGAAATCTTGTTTTCCGCTTGGTTAAGATCGATGATTTTCACATTGACTTTATCGCCAACTTTTACGAACTCAGAAGCAGGCTTGATTCTACCCCAGCTCATTTCAGTAACGTGAACCAATCCATCCATACCACCGATATCAACAAACGCGCCGAAATTAGTGATGCGTTTCACTTCACCTTCAACAACTTTGCCAACTTCGATTTCTTTCCAGAATGCTTCTCTTTGAGCTTGTTTTTCCAAGATAGCGTACTCTTTATGAGAGAATACAGCTCTTCTCTTTTGCTTGTTGATTTCAATTACTTTAACTTTCAAAGATTGACCAACATAAGGTCTGAGATTCTTGACAAAACGATCTGATAATTGAGATGCAGGAATGAATCCTCTGATCTCTTTGTAGAATGCAATCAATCCACCGTTTACTGAATCAGTAACGTTGACCATGATTGGTTCGTCTTTTTCGTTGATGTTTTCTAGTTCTTCCCAGTCCTTATCGATATTGACTTTTCTGAGTGACAACAAAATGTTGCCTTCGCCGTTGTCGTGGCTAACGACAAAAACGTCCAGCTCATCGCCTTCTTTAAAGTTTTTCTGAAGATCCATACTTGAATCCGCAGTAACTTCGCTTCTAGGAATTACGCCGTCAGATTTATAGCCAATGTTAACGATGATTACATCAGTGTTAACTTGAATTATGCTTCCTTTAACGATCGACCCTCTTCTCGGGATTTTTAATGATTCTTCGATTTGTTCCATCATTTCAGCCATTGAATTATGATTTTCCATCAAAGTATACCTCGCCTTCATTTTCTATTTTAAGAATGACAGATTGTACTATCCAATCCGGTGTCGATGCACCAGCAGTGATGCCAATAACTTCATCACCACGTAAGATTGAAAGATCTAATTCATCCTTAGTTTCTATGTGAATCGTTTTCACCACACTACTGCAGATGTTTGCAAGCTTAATGGTGTTGGAGCTGTGTTTGCCACCGATAACAATCATATAATCCACTTGTTCGGCCAATTCTCTACAAGCTTGTTGACGTTGTTCCGTAGCAAGGCAAATAGTGTTGTGAATCACACTATTTGAAAACTTCTTTTTCAGAATTTCTGTGATGTCTTTCCATATTGTCAAATTGAAAGTAGTTTGAGCAACGATACATACCGGCGCGTCACTATCCGTCAATTTTTCCACGTCTTCAATCTTTTCAATAATAGTTGCACTGTGATCACACCATCCATCAATTCCTATGACTTCAGGATGATCGGAATCTCCCACAATAATTATATTATACCCTTTAGTAGCGTATGTTGAAACCGTATTTTGAATTTTTTTTACATAAGGACATGTGGCATCCAAAATTTCGATTTGCATTTTTTCAGCATCGTCGTATACTTTTTTGGGTGCGCCATGGGATCTGATGACAACTCTTTCGCCACCTCTTCCATTATCGTTGAAAACTGAAAGTTTTTCAATGACTTTTACTCCACGTTCCTCATAAAATTCCGTGACTTGTTTATTGTGGATGATCGGTCCAAGTGTATAAACAGGATGATTTTCATCATGTTCCTCGATTAATTCATCTAAAATCTGTACCGCTCTTTTTACACCATAACAAAAACCGGAATGGGCTGCCACTAAAATTTTCATAATAAACCTCGTAATTATACCACATTTTAATGTGGCTTGTCCAGTAATGGTTTGTAATACTTCATATCTGCATAAAGTCCATTGACTATATCTTGTGAAATGCGTTCCAGCTCCTCAGTTTCAGTCTTTTGATCATAATACTGGTCAAGTTCGACCGGTTTATGAAATACGACCCTAAGTGGTTTCCAAAACTTAAAATGTGAATCTATGGTGATTGGCAAAACAGCTGTTTTTGTCTTGATCGCTAGCATTGCCACGCCAGCTTTAACAGGAAGTGGCTCATAACCTTTGTTGCGAGTCGCTTCTGGAAAAAGTCCCAAACTCCCCTTATTCTTCAGAACAGTCAAAGCCACTTTGATGGCTTTCAGGTCATTTGCGTCCCTTTCTACTGGAAATACACCAATCTTTCCTAAAAAGCCTGCGACAATCTTGTATTTGAAAAGTTCTTTTTTTGCCATGAATCTAGTTTCGAACGGTAATAGGCCACCCAAAATAAAAGGATCATTCACATTTAGATGATTGGCACACACCACATAATTGCGGGTGGTGTCCAATTGATCGAGTCCTTCGACTTCAAGTTTGAAAAAAATACTGTAGTAAGCAAAAGCACTTCTTCTACATATTTGATAAAGTAATCCCATTAAATACCTGCCCTTTATAAAAACTCAGAATCAATGCGCTCAAGAATGAAGCCAATGACTTCTTCTATAGTCATCTTGGTTGTATCCACCCTGATGGCGTCATCCGCTTGTCTCAGTGGCGAAACCTCTCTTTCAGAATCCAACTTGTCACGCTTATCGATTTCATCGATCAATGTTTCGAGCGGAATGTCATAACCTTTTTGTGAGAGTTCACTTTGTCTTCTCTTTGCCCGTTCTTCTGATGATGCCACCAGAAAGAATTTGAAATCAGCATCGGGTAGAACATGTGTCGCGATATCTCTTCCGTCCATAACAACCGATTGGTCTCCAGCAATTTTTTTCTGAAGTTCTACCATTTTTTCTCTAACATAAGCATCCATCGCCACAAATGAAACGTTTTGACTCACGTTTGGCGTTCTGATGGCATCTGAAATATCCTTGCCATTCACAAAAACATGATTGGGTGTCAATTCCATTTCAATTTGATCCACCACATTTTTAAGCACTTCTGAATCCTGGGCAGATTGTCCTCGACTTAGAACGATATAGGTCACTGCCCTATACATGGCACCTGTATCAAGGTAAAGAATATTAAGTCTGTTTGCGATTTCCTTTGCTACAGTACTCTTTCCAGAACCTGCGGGACCATCAATTGCAATTTGTATCTTTTTCATTTTTTACCTCTATAATTTAATAAAAACAAATACCACCTAACGGTGGTATATGCTCCTTACAAATTATAACTTAATTTTGCAATATAATCAAATCACTATTTATTGTTGTATACGCCATAATCTTCCCATATGCGCTCAAGTCTTTCCAAATTGTTTTCAACGCCTTCTTTTTTGATGCTGGTTCCAATAATCAATGCGTTCATAAGACTCATGGGTGCTACAAAGGAGTCGACAAATGTATTCATACTGTATTTGGCAGTCAAACAAAATTCCGTCTTTTCAAAAAGTGGTGAATTGAGTCCATCGGTAACTCCGAGAATAGGAATGTTATTGGTGATGGCATAATCCACACAATCGTATGTCCTTTTCGAATACCGTGGGAATGAAAATGCTACCAGTACATCTTCGCTGGTCATATTCAAAAGTTGGTCGTATACATCTTGCGCGGTTTCACGAACAACGTGAACATCTGGTAAAATGAAGTTTAAATAAAATCCAAGATAATTAGCGAGAATCGAAGAACTTCGTAGTCCAAGTATATGGACTTTTCTTGCACCTATCATCTTGCTTATGAAAATGTTGATCATATCTACATCAACATGATCTATCGTATGGCGAATGTTGTCTATATCACCCATCATGATTTTTGTCAGATAGTCCGACTCGTTGTGGCCTTTTGACATTTCAAACCTTTGTACGGTAGTAAGCTTGCTCTTAATGCTCTCTTGAAGTTCCCTTTGAAGTTCGGGGTAACCGTCGTAGCCTATCGAACCTGCAAACCGGACAACTGTTGATTCACTGATGTTCACTTTCTTTCCCAGTGAGGATGCCGTCATAAATGCCACCTTATCATAGTTTGATAAAATGTAGTCTGCTATTTTCTTATGACTTTTGCTGAGTGTTATATACTGTTGTCTGATGCGTCCTAACAAATCTGCATGCGCCATTTGATCACCATTTCTTAATATAATTTTGCCAATTCGTATCCTTTTTGAAGAGCCATTTTATTGAGTTCTTCCGTACCTCTTGGAACTCTTGACATGATGGCCGCCTCAAGACTTTCTCTTGTGACGATGCCAGTAAGACCCACGATCAATCCGAGTGCGATGATGTTGGCTACGATTTCTTTGCCGACTTCAGTTTTCGCAGTCTTAATGATCGGTACTCTTAAAATTTTACCAGCTTTGATGCCTTCTGGCAATACTATTGAATCATCTACGATTACAGTTCCATCTTCTGAAATATCCATTATATATTTGTCACTTGCAATCTGTGTGAGGGCAAGTGTCATGTTCGGCAATGTCACTTTTGGAAAGTCGATGACATCATCGCTGATGATGACTTCGGCTTTACTCGCTCCACCACGCGCTTCTGGACCATAACTTTGTGTCTGGATGGCATTTTTGTCATCTTTCAGTGCCGCTTCAGCCAATATGATTCCAGCGGTGATCAGTCCTTGACCACCAGATCCGGATAGTCTTAATTCTAATTGCTTGCTCATCACTATCTCCTCACTACTTTTTTAGGCTTTCAATGATCCCATCATAAAGTTCTGTATACTCCGGTTCGATTTTGTTGATGAATTCGCCCATCAAGAACTTGCCTTCCTTTTTCTCAGCTGGCAATTTTTCAGCGACTTTATGATCAACAAAACTGTCTTTAAGGAATGTCATCATATCGACCACAGAACCTTTTTTGTTCTTTCTACCGTAGTATGTCGGACAAATGGAAATCGCTTCAACAAGTGAAAATCCTTTGTGCTTGATGGCAGATTCAATGAACTTGTCCATCTGATTGACATGATACACAGTGGTCTTTGCGGCATAAGTTGCTCCCGCTCCAATCGCAAGTTGTGTGATGTCAAAAGGTTTGTCAATGTTGCCGTAAGGTGCGGTAGTGCCTTTATCATGCGTTGGTGTAGTCGGTGAGTATTGTCCACCGGTCATACCGTAAATGTTGTTGTTGAAACAGATGGTTGTGAGTCCGATGTTTCTTCTTGCGGCGTGGATCAAGTGATTGCCACCAATTGCAGAAAGATCTCCATCACCAGAGATGACGATAACTTCAAGTTCAGGGTTGGCAAGTTTGACTCCAGTTGCAAAAGCAAGAGCTCTACCATGTGTTGTGTGAAGAGTGTTGAAATCCATATATCCTGGAGCTCTTGAAGAGCATCCGATACCTGAGACCACACAAACTTTGTCTTTATCAAGGCCAAGCTTCTCGATTGCTCTGGCGATGGAAGCCATTATAATACCATGGCCACATCCAGGACACCATATATGTGGAAACTTGTCCATTCTAAAATAATTTTCAACCAATGGATGATTCATCTAGAGTACCTCCTTAAAATTAAGGATCAATTCTTCCGGTGTCAAAACTTCACCGTTGGCTTTACCAAAGAATCTAACTGGGCAATTGCCTCTCACCACACGTTCCACTTCAAGTTTAAGTTGACCGTAGTTGAGTTCTGTCACCAGTATATCTTTGACGTTTTTACTGATTTCGTTCATACGGGATTCAGCAAACGGCCAAAGAGTGATTGGTCTGAAAAGTCCAACCTTGATGCCTTCTGCTCTAAGTTTCTTTACGGCTGATTTTGCAGTTCTTGCATTTCCGCCATATGCCACTATGACATATTCCGCATCTTCGAGTTCAATTTCCTCGTAATCCACAAGATCATCGAGATGATCTGTAATTTTTGCCATGAGACGATCCATGAGAATTCCCGCATTCTTTGTGCTGTTGCTTGGGAATCCTGTTTCGTCGTGCATAAGGCCAGTGACATGGTATCTGAATCCTTCACCAAAATTGGCCATTTTAGGGACGATATCTCCGTCATAAACTTTATAGGCTTTGTAATCGTCACCTTTTTCAGGTCTTTTTCTATTGTAAACTTCAATTTCAGATTGATCTGGAATTTCGATTTTTTCACGCATATGGCCTGTGATTTCGTCAGTCAACAAAATGACAGGTGTTCTATATTTTTCCGCGAGGTTGAAAGCTCTCACGGTCAAATCAAATGTTTCTTTTACTGAATCCGGTGTCAAACAAATAACAGGATGATCTCCGTGGGTTCCCCACATCGCCTGCATTACGTCACCTTGACCCGGTGCTGTAGGAAGTCCAGTACTTGGGCCTCCACGTTGTACATTCACTATTACAAGGGGAATTTCAGTCAAAGCTGCGTACCCGATGTTTTCTTGCTTCAGCGAGAATCCAGGTCCGGATGTCGCCGTCATTGATTTGAGACCGGTGAGTGATGCACCGATTGCAGCGGCAATACCCGCGATTTCATCTTCCATTTGAATAAATTTTCCGCCTAATCTCGGTAATTTCTCTGCAGATAATTCAGCAATTTCAGTTGAAGGAGTAATTGGATATCCTGAATAAAATCGCATACCGGCCATCAAAGCACCTTCTACACATGCTTCATTTCCTTGAAGAAACTTAACTTGTCTCGCCATTATTCCTTACCTCCTAGAAAAATTGCAAAATCAGGGCATCTCATTTGACACATGCCACATTTGATACAATTTTCTCTGTCTAACATGGTTACTTTTCCATTTTCATTGAATCCTAAAACCTGTTTTGGACAAAAAGCAATACAAATGCCACAACCCTTACACCAATCTTCTTTGATGTGAATGGTTAAATTTTCTCTGTTATCAGCCATTGCAAGACCTCCTTTGCGCTCTATTCAATCATACCATAGGCACATTGTTTTGCAAGGATTATTTCATTTTTGTGCGATAAAATTATTTTTTTGCAATTTGTCATTCATTTTGTATATTTGGCTAATGGTATCACTGTATACAATTATAGAATCAAACCCGTGACCCTTTACATGGTGAGTTAAAAAATTGTGGCAATTCCACTACAAACGTCAAAAGATCAGAATTCTCAGGGGATGTGTAAACTATTTCAAGTCCTTCAGCAACATAAAATCCATTAGTTGACAAATTGGAATCGATAAGCACTTTTTTTACCCCCCTATGATCCAAATGATTCAGTACGGCACGCAACAGTCCATCGCCAAGTTTGAACCCACGGTCTTGTTCCCTGATGTAAATAAAGTCAATTTTGGCTTTTTGATTTTCCAAAAGCTCATAGGCGCATAGTCCACACAAATTTTTTTGGTCTTCGACCACATAGAACTCATTACTGGGCTTTTTAATATCTGAGTATTCAAGATGCGCCTCTCTCAACAAACGCGGAAGCGCCTGAATATCAGAATCACTCAACATTCTTATCTGGATCATCTGTACCTCCTTCTTCATCGGAATGTTCAAATGCTTCGTTAAACAACTGCAGTCCTCCGAACTCTTCAAGACTTGGCAGTTCCTTCAATGATTTGAAACCGAAACTTTTCAGGAACAAATCTGTTGTTCCATATATTTGAGGGCGACCAATTTTCTCGAGTTTTCCAGTGACCTCCACAAGTCCACGTTCAATAAGGTGTTGAAGTGGGCTGTCTGAGTTTACTCCCCTGATTTGTTCAATATCAAGTTTAGTGATGGGCTGTTGATAAGCTATAATCGCCAAAACTTCAAGAGCTGAATTGGAAAGTCCCTTACTTTTTGTTGTCACACACAATTTTTCAATGTAGGCATAGTTCTCCTTGAGTGTCGAGTACTGATAATGCTTATTCACTTCAATAATCTGTATGCCTCTCTGCTCTTCGATGTATTGCTCCATCATCTCATGGATGATTTTTTCCACAGTAGATGGTTTTATATCAAGGATCTTGGCTATCTTGTTGTGGCTTAGGGGTTCGCCCCAGACAAATAACAGCGATTCGATGACAGATTTGTAACCTGTTTCACGATCGACTTCTTCAAGATGGAACTCATTCATATCTCTTCCTCCGTCACTTCTTCTTTTCGTTCGATGAAGATTTCATCAAACAACTGATCTTGTCTTATAGCGATGCGTTTCATTTTGAGGAGCTCAAGTATTGCGAGAAATGTTACGACAACTTCTTCCTTTGTCTTATCCCCTTCGAACAGTTCTGAAAATGATATGGCACGTTCCACCTGGAGCTTAGATTGCACGAAATCAATTTTTTCCTCAACAGTGAACAAATCTCTCTTGATACCTTTGAAAAAAGTTTTCCTGTGATGATCAAACCTTTCGATTTTTTGAATCAGTCTTTTGACTGCTTCGGTAAGCAATTCCGCCTCAAGACCTTGATTGAGCTCCTCAGGTGATATGCTTCTGGTGTAATCACCAAGTTCCTCTTGGTCTTTGAATATGACTTCATCTAGAGTACTCTCCTTTTCCCTGAGTACACCTGCTGCATCCTTGAATTTCTTATATTCAATAAGTCTTTTGACCAGTTCACGCCTTGGATCATTGCCCTCAATATCAAAAATATCAAAAGTTTCATTTTGTTCAGGCAAAAGCATTCTGGACTTGATTTCAAGAAGCGTTGCTGCCATGACCAAAAATTCAGTAGTAAGATCCAAATCCATTTCAGGTAGAAACTGTATCGTTTTAAGATATTGATCAGTAATTTTCACAATCGGAATATCGTAAATGTCTATTTCTTCTTTTGTGATCAAGTGCAAAAGCAGGTCTAATGGTCCTTCAAAAGCATCTATCTTAATTTCCAGTCTCATTTTTCGCACTCTCTATCCATTTTATTTCCCCTTCTATACTCATTTCGGGATTTTCGTACAATTTATAAATCAACAATTCTTCTTTGAGTTCACCGATTCTCGGTCCCTCATGAATACCAATCCGTTTGATGTCACTGCCGGTCAAATGTATTTTGACATGGCTGAGTTCAGTCATATATAGGTCGATCCATTTTGAATCACCACTGATCAAATTGGCACATGTGATACTTTCAATCTTTTTATTATACAATATTTTATATGCCAGGTATCTCTTTTTTGTAGCATCACCACTTGAAATTCCATCGATACCTTCAATTATAAGCTCCATTTCCTTGACGATTCTGTTGAGTAGATGTCCGAGAGTTTTCATTTGTTCTTTGAATTCTTGGAACATCACGACAAAAACGACCACTTTCGAATCTATAGTCTCACACTTCCATTTGGATTTCATGGCTACGATCCTTTGAACAAGATCCTTGTATCTATGCTGCTCCGGCAAAAGATTATACCCGTGCAGCTTGTTCATCAATTCATCGGCATGTTCGAAGTGAATATAATCCCAGATGATTCTCATATATCTTGCCTTGTCCAATCGTTCAATTCGTCTTTCTTTAAGTGCAACTTTGAAAAAGACCTCACTCTCCCGATCCAGTTCAAGTTTCAAGAATGTCATATATTTTACAGCTCGAAGCAATCTGGATGGGTCTTCCTCAAACGATTGATCATGAATAATTCTGAGCTTTCTATTTTGTATGTCTGGTTCAAACATTGGGTGTGCATATATTATTTTGCTCATAATCTGTTTCAAATCGGGAGACTCACCTTTAAACCAACGGATTGTTTGGTCCGAGAACTCCATATAGCCTGTATTGACGGTGAAATCTCTTCTGGACAAATCTTCCTTTACAGTGGCACTTGTTATTTTAGGCATTCCGTTTTGACTGGGATATTCGTCCTTTCTTGGAGAGGCGAGATCAAATTCAAAATAATCGCCATATATTGATAGCGTGTCCAGATTTGATTTTTGTATATTCTTCTTTCCAAGCTCAGGGCTTAACAGCTCAAATAGTTCTACCACATCCCCTTCAAATACGATATCAATATCACGTGAGTGAATCCCATAGCAAAGATCTCTCACGCATCCTCCGACAAAATAAAAGACAAACTGTCCTTTGCTTTGAATATCGAGCAACTGTTCCCAAATTCTTTCATCCATTTGCATTTCGACCTCCAACCTGTTTCCCACCTCTATTATAACCATAAAAAACGCCTCCTGCAATTGCTCAGGAAGCGTTTTGATCTTTATTGACTATTCAATGATGTCATAAATATATTGAATCGGTTCAGGTGCCACAGAGCTGAAGAAAAATGCCGATCTTACTGTTTTCTCTGCTTCAGTGGTCTTCTCATCATTTGTATGAAGTATACAGAGCACATCTCCCATATTGACGTGGTCGCCAATTTTCTTTTTAAGAGTGATTCCCGCAGAATAATCGATTTTATCTTCCTTTTTACGCCTACCTGCTCCTAACATCATTGCTGCTATTCCAACTTTTTCAGCATCAAATCCACTCACATAGCCTTCAAATTCTGATTTGACTTCAATGTGCAATGCGGCTTGAGGCAATTTCTCCGGATGGTCCACCACATCAGGATCACCACCCTGAATTTTGATGAAAATCTTAAGCTGCTCGAGTGCTTCACCTGAAGCAATGGTTTTTTTGAAATGTTCTTTAGCTTCACTCAGTTCCTTAAAAGCACCACCAAGAACCGCCATGTATGATGCGATGGTAAGAGCCACTTCAGTTTCATCTTCAGCACCTTTTCCACTAAGCACTTCAATCGCTTCCCTAACTTCATTGGCATTGCCGATTTCATGACCAAGTGGTTGATCCATGTTGGTGATGACCGCAACGGTTCTTCTATTGAGAGAATTACCTATGTCTACCATTGTTCTAGCAAGAATTTTTGCTTCATCAAGTGATTTCATAAACGCTCCGGAACCAACTTTGACATCGAGTACTATAGCATCGGATCCTGATGCTATTTTTTTACTCATGATGGAGCTGGCGATTAGAGGAATGCTGTTAATGGTTCCAGTTACATCCCTAAGTGCATAGATTTTCTTGTCTGCAGGTGTCAAATCACCGGATTGTCCAACAAGTGCCATTTTATAAGTGTTGACGTTATGGATGAATTCCTCCGCCGAAAGTTCAATTTTGAATCCTTCTATGGACTCGAGTTTGTCTATTGTTCCACCGGTATGACCAAGTCCTCGTCCTGACATTTTTGCCACAGGCACTCCAACAGAAGCCACAAGAGGGGTCACAACCAAACTGATTTTATCGCCTACACCACCTGTTGAATGTTTGTCAACTTTGATGCCGTGAATTGCTGAAAGATCCACTGTATCTCCGGATCTGACGAATGAGTCTGTTAGATAAGCGATTTCCTGATTGTCCATACCTACAAAATATATGGCCATCAAAAAAGCGGACATCTGGTAATCTGGAATCTCCCCACGGGTATATCCCAGCACCATAAAATCGATTTCCTCCTGATTTAACATCTCACCATTTTTCTTTTTGTTGATTACATCTACTGCTCTCATTATATGCCTCCCTATTTTAAGCTATTTCAATAATCCTATTGACCAACTTAATGAATGTGCTTTGCACGCGGTTGGCTGTTTCGACTACTTCCTTATGATTGAGTGCGGTCTTTTGAATACCCGCCGCCATGTTGGTAATGCAAGATATTCCAGTCACTTTCATACTCATGTGTGCAGCAACAATCGCTTCCGGTGCTGTGGACATTCCCACGGCATCTCCACCTAAAAGTCGTGCGAGTCTAACTTCAGCAGGCGTCTCGTAAGCTGGTCCCGTGAAATAGAAGTAAACGCCTTCCTTTAGGTCAATATCAAGACTTCTTGCTTCCTCAATGACTTTATAATTGAATGTCTTATCATAAATATTCGATGCATCAGGGAATCTCGGTCCGAGATCGGACTCATTCTCACCTATAAGAGGACTGATCCCCATGATGTTGATCTGGTCTGTGATGAGCATCAATGTCCCACCGCTGAAATCAGGATTGAGTCCACCCGCCGCGTTGGTCAAAATAATATGTTCCACTCCAAGCGACTTCATCACTCTTACGGGAAATGTGATGTCCTGGATAGAGTATCCTTCGTAATAGTGGAATCTGCCTTGCATGGCAATGACGGTTTTGCCCATCAACTTTCCAATGACAAATTGCCCCTCATGTCCTTCAACTGTAGAGACTGGAAAATGTGGAATTTCCCCGTATTTGATTTTCACAGGTGCTTCAATTCTGTCTGCAATTACCCCTAATCCCGATCCCAAAATGAGACCAAGGGTCGGTTTGTAATCGGTTTTGCTTTCAATAAATGCTTTTGCTTCGTTCATTCTATCACTTAAATTGCCCACAGTGACCTCCATTGATGTAGTCTAAAGAATTTCATTTTTGAAACTCGTACCATAAGGAGTGGCTGGAATCTCCAAAATATCAGAGATGGTTGCTGCGATATCTGCAAAAGTCTTTCTTGTGCCGATATCCACACCTTTTTTCACCTGATCTCCATAGAGTAGAATCGGGATATACTCTCTGGTATGATCTGATCCTTTGTATGCAGGGTCATTGCCATGATCTGCAAGAACAATCAATAGATCATCCTCTTTCATGAGTGACATCATCTCAGGAAAACGTGCATCCACTTCTTCTAACGCTTGTCTATAACCATCGACATCTCGTCTGTGTCCGAACTTGGCATCAAAGTCCACCAAATTTGTGAATAGTATGCCTTTGAAATCCTCTTTCATAAATCGAATAGTCTGATCGACGCCATCCATATTATCTTTTGTGTGAACATCCTCAGTGATTCCTTCACCGTCATAGATATCCACAATTTTACCGACTGCTTTGACCTCGAGTCCCGCTTCCTTTGCAAAGTCTAGAACAGTCTTGTCAAATGGCTTCAATGAATAATCTCTTCTGTTGGATGTTCTCTGGAAATTTCCAGGCGTTCCAACAAAAGGTCTAGCTATGACTCTTGCGACTTGATCATCTCCACGAAGCATGTCTCTGGCAATCTGACACATATTATAGAGTTCCTCAAGCGGGATGATTTCTTCATGAGCCGCAATTTGAAAAACACTGTCAGCAGAGGTGTATACTATTGGATTTCCAGTTCTCATGTGTTCTTCACCATATTCATCAAGAACAACCGTTCCAGAAGCCGGTTTGTTGAAAATGACTTTACGTCCTGTTTGCTCTTCAAAAGCTTTGATGATATGATCCGGGAATCCATCTGGATAAGTCTTAAATGGATGTTCAATATAAAGTCCTGCTATTTCCCAGTGACCTGTTGTTGTATCCTTTCCATTTGATGCCTCAAGTGATCTTCCGAATGCACCAATAGGCGATGGATCCGCCTCAATGGCGTCAACTCCTTCGATATTTCCAATTCCCATTTTTTTCAAATTGGGAATCTTGAAGTCATCAGTTGATTTTGCTATGTTGCCAAGGGTGTTGACATTAAAATCTCCAAATTGCTCTGCATCAGGTAAGCCACCAATGCCTACACTGTCGAGTACAAATAAAATAACTCTGTTAATCATAAAAACCTCCTCATTTTAAATAAAAACAAGAGCCTATTTCTAGGCTCTAGGATGTGCTTTTTCATATACGTCCTTGATCTTGGAATTCGACATTTCAAGATAAATCTGGGTGGTGGTCACATCTGAATGGCCCATCATTTCTTGAACTGCTTTTAGGTCAGCTCCATTTTGTACCAAATGCAATGCAAAAGAATGTCTCAAAGTATGCGGAGCGATATTTTTATCGATGCCTGCCTCTTCGGAATATCTTTTCACGACTTTCCAAAAACCTTGTCGCGTGATGCGTTTGCCATAATAGTTTACAAAAAGTGCCTCATTATCCTCGTTAATAAGTTGATTTCTTCCATCTTTCAAATACAGATCAACAGCCTTGGAAGCCATAGATCCTAGTGGAATCACCCTTGATTTGGATGCTCCTTTACAGCGGATATAACCCATTGTCGTATTGATATCGGAGAGATTCAATGATATTAACTCGGTCACTCGAATGCCAGTTGCATAAAGCAACTCGATCATAGCCTTGTCCCTTTTGCCTATGGATGTTCTGGTATCTGGTTTTGAAATAAGATGTTCCACTTCCTGAAGTGTTAGCACCGCAGGCATTTTCTTTTCAGCCTTTGGTGACTCGAGCTCCAATGAAGGGTTATGTTTTATATACCCTTTATTACTAAGAAATGAATAAAAAGTTCGTATCGTTGCGATATTTCTTGAAAGCGTTGCGTTGGCTTTGCCCTCTTTCTTCAAATGAATCACATAAGTGAGTAGGTCAACACTGGATACATGGTGATAATGTTCGATGTTTTGCTTTCTCAAATATATGCCAAAGTATTTCAAATCCCTTTTGTAGGACTGAAGTGTGTTGAGAGAAAGTTTTCTCTGATCTCTTAAAAAGGTTTCAAATTCTACGACGCATCTTTCCATAGTTATAGCCCCTAACGTAATTTTATATTAATCCCCAAATTGTTAAAGCAAATATCAATTATTTTGTATATGTTTTACAAACGTGCCGCCTTGATGGATTTCTTTTGAAGATACATTGCCTCATCTGCCTCATGAATCAACTGGATGACACTTGGATGTTTGGACGGATGATACTCAGTAAATCCAACACTGGCGCTGATCTTGAAATTGTACTCTCCACTTGTATTCGTTTTTAAGAATTCGTCTGTAATACGATACCAAACCTTGCGTGCTTGTAAAATATTACATTTCCTGAATATCACCATGAACTCGTCCCCACCAAGTCTGGTAATGACATCGAATTCTCTCAAATTATTTTGGATGATGCCTGACAAGACCTTGATCAGTCTGTCACCTTCCTTATGACCATATTTGTCATTGACCACTTTAAGGTCATTGATATCGATATAGGCAACTGTAAGATCATGCCCTTTGACCACTGAATTCATCATTTCTTCTTTCAGATATGTAAGGCCGGCTTCCCGGCTCAGCACCCCTGTCATCAAATCTGTCTCAGCTTTGTACTTGTAATTCTCCATATTATTGTCTACAATACTGAGTCTATTGATCAATATCACCACAGAAAACGTGAGTATGGTCGTAAGCATGTATGTGGAATTCATAAACACAGGCACCGAAGAATTCTGTGCGGCATCAATCAAACCGGTAGAATTGATTTTGACCAAATTTATGAATGTCATTTTCTGATAAGCGACAATAAACGAAAACACTAAAACATTGCTGACGACCAACAATCTTTCAATTCTCGAGTTGAAGTTGGTAATTTTCTTGAAAATCTTCATGATCAGTTGATAATATCTCAGTAAAATGACGTACATGAACCAGAATATCATAAGCACTTTAAAGTTGTCTGAAACAAACGCTTTTCTAAAATCCAGTACTTCATTAAGGATCAGTACACCCAGATTCGAAGTGATCATAGACGTCAAGATAAGTATCAAGTACAGAAAAAGCACTGATAGAGAGGCTATAAACGAACTACTACCATAGACCCACTTGAGATAGTAAATCAAAAAAGCGCAAAGAATCAATACGTTCTTTAAGATCGCAACGTCAAAAAAAACGAGAAATACAGTCAAAATGACTGCCAACACGATCCATTTCGAACGGGTTTGTTCCTTGAATTCAGGAACAATACCTCTTAATCCATATAAAATTGCAAGCGCACCCATTGCTGAAAACAATAGTTTTGATAAGACATCCATCTTCCCAAACCCCTATGTGCTATTTTTTATGTTCTTTCTTGAACAGTTCTTTCTTTTTATGTGCGGTCTGAATCATCTCCCTGGAATGGATACTTGTGGTTTCAGTCACTTCAAGACCACCTACCAATCTGTTGATTTCGTTTTCCACTTCCTTTGATGTGATTGGTTTGATATGAGTGAGCGTATTCTGATCTTCCACATTTTTCTCAATCAAAAGATGATGATCTGAAAATACAGCTATCTGTGGAAGGTGGGTGATGATGATCACCTGACTATAGCTCGAAAGTTTCGCCAACTTCTCACCTACTACATTTGCAGTCACTCCACTGATTCCAGTGTCGATTTCATCAAACACAAGTGTTGGGATCGCATCCATTTTCCCTAGAACAATCTTGATTCCCAACATGATTCTGGACAGTTCCCCGCCAGAAACCACTTTTTTAAGAGGTCGAAATGGCTGACCAATATTCGTTGAAATTGTAAATTCTATGTCGTCCAGGCCATGAGCGGTTGGTTCATAGAGTTTACTCAGTTCAATTTTGAAACTGGTCTCCTTCATATTGAGCTCGATCAGTTCCTTTTGGAGTGCTTCCTCAAATGCTATCGATGCTTTTAAACGAAGAGATGTCAATGCTTCTGAGATATTCGAATACTCCTTTAGCAAGTGTTCGAGTCTTTGCATTTCAGACTTTAGCTGTTCTTCCACATTTTCGTAAGCATCCAGTTCAGTCTGAAATTTTGATTTGAGATCAAAAATAACTTCAATCGTTTTACCATATTTTGATTTGAGATGATTGATCTCATCAAGTCTACGTTCAACCCATTCCAGTCTCTCGGGATCCTGATCCAGTTTACTCTTGTAATCTACCACATCTTTTGACAAATCATCCATCAAAAAATATATCTCTTTGAACCGTTTCGAAAAATCATCAAGTGATTCATCATAGTGAACCAATTTCGAGTAGGCGTTTGCAATGGAAGACACTTCTGAAACTGCTCCATCACCGTACTCACCGGACAGCCATCCCGTAGCACGTTCAAAAACCTCCACTATACTGCCCAGATGAGTCAATAGTTCAAACTCTTTTTCAAGTGCCAGATCTTCACCAATTTTCAATTTGGCGTTATCAATTTCCTCAATTTGAAATGATAAAAAGTCAGTTTGCCTTTGACGATCATATGATTTTTCTTCAACAAAGTCCTTATCTCATTGAACAAATGCTGGATTTGTTGGCGGGTTCTGATATTTTCAGTTCCACCGAACTTATCCAGCAAATTCAACTGTTCTTCTCTGATCAATAACGTCTGATTGTCGTTTTGTCCATGTATTTGAATCAAATTTTTAGTAATTTCTTTAAGATGATTGAGAGTCACAACTTGTCCGTTGATTCTCGAAATGCTTTTCCCTTTGGCCTGGACCTCTCTCGATAGAATGACAATATCATCATCACAGGCAATGCCCATTTCATTCAGATAGAGGTTCACTTTATCATTGGTGTAAAAGCTTGCACTTATGAGAGTCTTATCAGCACCGATTCTTACAGAATCCTTATTGGCCTGTTCTCCGGACACTAGATCGATTGCTCCCAGAATCATAGATTTTCCAGCTCCGGTTTCACCTGTAATGGTGTTGAAACCCTGTTCAAATCCTATTTTCACGTCCTCAATCAGTATAAAATCCTTGATATGTAGTTCAAAAAGCATAAAGCCTCCATCGCTTCTAAATCATATGAGCAAATCCTTGAATCGATTCATCAATTCATCAATTTTATCAATTTCTTTAACCACGAGAAAAATGGTATCATCCCCGGCTATGCTTCCGACGATTTCTTTTATATTGAATGCATCGATAGAAACAGCAGCGGCACTTGCGGAACCCACCAATGTCTTTATCACAATTATGTTTCCGGCAAAATCAATTGAGGTCACCGAATATCTGAAGATTTTTAAAAACCGGTCGTTGACTACACCTTCTTTGTCTCTGATGGATGCGTATTTATATCTGCCATCTTTTGTGAGTACTTTGATCAGTCTCATCTCTTTGATGTCTCTGGATACGGTGGCCTGTGTAACTTGGAATCCTGATAACGTGAGTTCCATAGCCAATTCATCTTGAGTCTCTATGTCCTTTGACTCAATGATTTCAATTATCTTTGAATGTCTTGAATATTTCATAAGCTCCCCCCAACAACTCCATTATATTATAATATTAATTTTTAGTAAAAGGTTAATTTCCTTATGCTACCAGATAAATAGACTTGCAATTCCACCAATAGTGATGTAGATGAGCGGATGTTTCTGATATTTTCTTATAATAAAATAAAAGACAAGCATAAACGCAACCGCCTTGAGGTCCAGACCCTCCCATGGTCTGATGAGTCTTCCAGGCTCGTTCCCATAAAGTGAAACCAAAGCAACTTGTACCACGGAAGTCGCTATAAGTCCGATAATGGTGGCCTTCAGTCCAACGAAAGCAGCTTGTACAAAAGGATGCCTGTTGAATTTTGAAAGAAATTTTCCAAGTATGATTGCAAGAACGAATGCGGGAGCAATAATCGTAAGTGATGCCAAAATGGCACCTAGAAATGAAAATTCCCTATAACCGATATAAGTTGCCATGTTGATTGCAATTGGTCCCGGTGTGGATTGGGAAATCGCAATCAAGTCCGTAAAATGACTTTCCGATAACCACTCTTTATTCACAGCGATATCCCTAAGAATCGGAATCATGGCCAGACCGCCACCATATGTGAAAAGTCCAATCTTAAAAAACTCAAATAAAAATGCCAGCAATCTCATGATCCCACCCGCTCTCTGTAAACATAAAACCCAAAGAGCGCACCTATGATGAGAATCAAAATCGGAGATGCCCAGTTCATCAGCACCAGCACAAATGAAACCATGGCTACCGCAAAAGTTTTCTTGTCAAAGACCGCCACTTTGAAGAGTCTCATAAAAGAATCAAACAAAAGTGCCAGTACCACAATCCGAATACCAATGAAGGCATTTTGAACAACATCCAGATGCCCAAATTTTCGAAATACCATTGCTATCACTGTTATGATTCCAATGGA
>JAIOSU010000152.1 GCA_021107455.1 Clostridiales bacterium
GCTGCATACGCTGGCACATCCTGTGAGCCAAATAGGTCACCCAAATATAGTTTCCATGCGTTGTAATTGGATTTTGAATTCCATACTGGTGCGTTGTTCTCCACGGCAGATTCACTTGTCATTCGATCGTCCAGCATAGGATAAAGAGGCATTTGAAATGCGATCTTCACCTCGCCTTTGTCTCTTGCATATAGTGAAAGAGCTGCAGTAAGTCCACCGCCGGCACTATCTCCTCCAACCATCAGTTGGTTGCTTCTAATATTGAATCTTTTGGAGTTCTCATTCATCCATAAAAGAGCCGTATAAGCATCTTCTAGCGCAGCGGGATATGGCGCATCCACAGAAAGCCTGTACTCAGGTGCAAAGAGGACACAGTCGCTCACTTCCATAAATTTTTTAGCCATCCCTTTTGCACGTTCAGGAGATCCGATTGCATAGCCCCCACCATGAAACCAAAGAATCCCAGGACCATTTTCTTTTGCATGGGCAGGCATGAATATGCAGATGCGCAGTTTGGTTCCGTCATCACGTGGAATCCATTCTTCACTATAATGAAACGAATTATCTTTTATTCTCATATTAATTTTCAATCTGCTTAAAATTCTCAATTTTGATTCAGTAAAGGTATTATTAAGGATCTTGATCACTGTTCCGGTCGCTCTCAGTTCTTTATCGATCATGTTAAATTTTATTTTCATTTTCTTCTTCCTCACTGGGCTTTGATTTGCTCTTGTTCAAGTTTCACACCATATTTCAGAAGTGTTTCCAGCATAGACCTGAAGAGCGGGTCTGATTCCGAATCAAGTGCCATTTTCACTTTCTGTAAATAATCACTTTCCATCGGGATGGCAGCTCCCAAATGATTAATGAGAATCTCTTCATCCATGTACATCGGCATAATCTCTGGAATCGTCTTTTTAATGGCTTTGAATATTCGAATCCCACCTAAATCAAAGTCTGACCAATGGAGGAATTCAGCTTCAGGAAATGAATTTGATAACATTTTGAAAAAAATTTGTTTCACTTTACTTGCAAACCCACCATGATAAACTACCAGACAATTAGAGTCCTTCTGTTCAATATACGATTCATATGTGGTTCGGTTTTCAATGAAGATAACTCTTTTCACTGACTCTGCCCTGATGCACACAATTTGATCTACATACCTTGTGAGCATCGCTGTCCCATGGCTGAATATCCCCGCATCAAAGTTCCCATTTTGAAATTCAATGACAATATTCCCACAAAAATGGAGCATATCGGGATTGGTTAGAATTCCAAGATACTGTATGGGATCAATGTCATCCAAATCCTCCATATACCTTCTCATAATGTGTAGTAATTTTGGCTTTACCAACTTTTGAAAATCTTTGGAATCTCCGAGCACTTGCGCACTAAAGACTCTTTCATGAATAGTGTCTCCATTCAGCCGATCGAGTTCAATTAAACACCTGATCACTTTCTGATTGAATTGTTGGTCACTGGACATCAGTTGACCAAATTTTCCTGACTGCTCGTATTTTTGAATCAACTCTCTTTTGAAGGTCTCCATCCAGGAATAATAGCCGAATTCATAATTCGAAATTAATGCAAGTGTTTGTCCATATGCGGTGTAGGTCGGATTTTTTCCTGTTTTGATGTACGCTTTAGCAATGCTCTCCGCATTTTGATTAAGCCAGAGTTTGGCTACAAGATTTCCAGTTTCAAAGGGCATCCATTCGAAATCAATGATGCCATCGGCTTTCAGTTGCCTCAGAGCATCGATAAATGCTGATTTTTGCTCATAGTCTTCTAAGTCCATTTTTTTGAACGCAGATGGTTTAAGCATGACGCGGCGGTTCTGCGTTCCTTGAGACTTATAAACCTGGCTTTTTTCATATTTATCGAGAAGTGCCTCTAAAATAATTTTTTCAGTCACTAGGGTCTCCTATTCAATGAGCGTTTGAAGTTCTTTCTGCTCGTAGGCTTGAACAAATGAGATATTGTTCTGTCTGAACACGCATAGATTTTGATCCACATGTGGAGTGATGTCCATGATTTTGTCAGGTGGTGCAGAAATAATCGCTTGAAGTTTGAACTTTCTAAGTAGTTTGAGGCTTTCTGCTATTCGTTGCTGATCCATTTTACTGAAAGCTTCATCAAAGATAATCAAACGGATGGTTTCTGAAACAAAACCCTTTTGATTCACGCGGTACATATGAGCAAAAGAAGCCAAAACGGCAAGATAAAATGGTGTTTGCGTCTCACCACCGGATTTCTTAAGTAAGGTTTTGGAGAGCCTTTGGTCTTCACCGTCTTGATCCGTGACGACGAAGTCAAAGTTCAGATAGGACCTATAATCTGTGTAGTAACTGATCTGCTTTTCAATGATTGATCTTTTATCGGTACGACTTGTCTCATCGGATTCCACAATCATACGGAAGAGTTCGTCAATGGCTTCCTTATGTTTTTCATTGAATGAATATGACATGATATTCATACCGCTTCCAAGTAAAAGTTCATCCATGATCATATCATAGAAATGCCTCATGTCTGGTTTTGGCTTGACTTCGAACCGGTAGTTGTCCGTACCGAAAGGACTGTCCTTGATGGCGATGTTCAGTTCTTTGATTTGTGCGAACACACTGTCAAAATTTTCTTTGAGTTTGGAAAGAAACTCATCTTTAAACTGGATTGTCGCCTGCTCCTGTGCTTCTTTGATTTTCTCAAGGTAATCCGGCAGTTTGGTTTCTCTGAGCTCTATAAGTGCGTTATCAAATGTCTTATTGTTCTTACTCAGTACGTCATGTGACATGTGATATATCCGATTGTAATCCTCACGATGTTTCGTAAGTATGTTGTATTGATTTTCTTTATCCGTTTTCGCAGCTTTCGAACTTCTGCTATAATTGGTGGCTATCGCTTCTGGCGACTGCTCTTCAATCAGTTTTTCAAAGCGTTCTAGCGCCTCGTCCACAACAAGTGAATACTCAGGCGCTTCAGTTTCTCTTTGGCATTCTTCAAAATCGAATTTGGCTTTAGGAATATCTGAATGAATGAGCGTCTCGAGTTTAGTGCTTAGAGCTCCTTCTGTTCTATTGCATGTAGCAATATCTTTAGTCACTCTCTCAAGCTCTAGTTCGAGTTCTTTTAGCTGATCATCCAAAATCTGAAGGTAGCTAAGATCCATGTTATCTCTTTCTTTTCTGATTAAGTAGACTTCATTTATAAGTTCTTCTATTACCTTGAGACTTTCAAATCGATCCATATGAATTTCCATTTCAACTTTTGAAAGTGCTTTAATCTTGCATTTGAGACTGATGGAATCCAGTTTGATTCCGAGCTCTCTCTTCTCAATTGAAGCATGTTTCACTTGTTCTGAAATCTGCTCGATTTGAAGCTCTATGGCATTCTTCCCTATAAAAGGAGTCGCCCATCTGTTTGGGTGAAGTTGTCTTGCCACAAAGTTTTGGTACAGCATACCCGTATCTGTGATGGCCGTAGAGTGATCTCTGATGGACTTAACCTGGTCAACGCAAATGACACTCCCAAGCACATAGTCAATAAATACTCTTGCACCAGGATGTTCAGTCGACAAATGTTCTGCAAGACTTCCTGATTCTGCAGTGGGTCGCTTGCTTTTCAATTTTTTGGAATCAATCAAACCGACGCTATACACCGGTGAGGTATTCCTCAAATCATCATAGGTTTCAAGTGCTTTCTCATAATCTTCATCTGCTGTCAAAATATAAAATTTTTGTGTATGAAGGTATCCTTCGATTGCAGATTTCCATCTCTCATTTTTGATCTCCAAAACGTCTGCAAGTACATAGACATCTTTTACTCCAGCATTTTCAAGATGTCTGACAAGGTTCAGAACATCATTCGGATAATCTTTGATGCCTCTTTTTAAAGCATCCAATCGCTTGGCCCAACCCTCCAAATCAGAATTCAAAAGTTCAATTGCCTTTTCAGTATCGTATTTAAGGGTTTGAAAATGCTCTGCCCATCTTTTGAGTGAGGATTCAAACGCCATCAATTGTTCTGAAGTGGCATCATCCATTGACTCCATGGAAAGACCTTTTATGTTTCGAATAGAATCTACTTCATCCTCAGTGAGAAATGTATCGTTCATACCATGGATTTCATCTGCCAATGCTTTGAGATGTCCAATAGATTTATTCAAATCACTTTCAAGAGCCATTTGTTTTAGAAGAAGTCGATTCTCTTCTTCATAGAGTTTGTTGAGCCTCTTTTGGATGTCCGACTCAGCTTTTTCACTGATAAGATTGGTTCTGCTATTCTCTAGTTGGTTCTTTTTTGATTGCAACACTTCAATTAGTTCAGCATTCTCGAGGTATAATCTTTCGTGATCTACGTGTTCACTTTTTAATCGATTGAGATATGATCTTGAAATTTCAAGCCTCGCTATGGCAGATATTGCCTCGTGAAGGTGCTGCTGTCTTTTTTTGCTTTGCATGACTTTGAAGACTTGACTGATTTCATCGAGTCTGAATACTCGGTCCTGAATCGCTTCAGCCTCTTTTTCAAGTCGCTTGTAATAACGGAGGTTTTCCTGCATGTCTTCTATGTTAGGACGTCCTGTTATGTCTGTGATATATTCCGTGATGAACTGTTCTATGTCCACAATTGGAGAAAATGGTACTGCCTTTTTAAACAAACTGAAGAACTTATGCTTGATATTGCCACATTTCGCCATCAGGTGGCTTCTATAAGTATTCTGAGTATCAAACCAATTGAAACGGTTTTTTGTTTCTGATTTTAAAGCATTTTTAAGTTGGTCTCTATTGAATGGAATACCCTTCTCAAGAAATCCACTCTTTGGTATGGCACAATCTGCAATGAAAAAATTATGTTTTTGTGTACCATCTGCGTAGACGTCAAAGATTACACCGGCAATAAAATCTTTGTTTTTTACACTATCATGAAATTCAAGTACGATATACGTATTGAAATCTCCGTCACGTAAATATCTGAATCCGGTTCCACCATCATCACCCAGTTCTCCTTTAAGATACCCGATCAAAGTTCTTTCAGACTTGTCATTGGCTGCTTTATTAAAGATGTAACTTTTGGTTTCCCCGAGCATGACCACTTGAAGCGCATCAATGAGCGTAGACTTCCCGGCAGCGTTTTGTCCCGTCAAAAAATTAAGAGTCTTGAATTCGATCTCCGTATGACTAAAGTAATGCCAGTTGAGCACCAACATTTTTCTGAGTTCTTTCATAGCACGTCCTCCATCATATCCGAGTCGTCTTCGTATTCCAGGCCTGAATCATTCTCTTCTGTTTGTTCCTGCGTCTCTGTCAAATCATTCAAAAGACTGATTTTTTCATTAGGTATGACAAACAAAATAGATGGGAGAATCATCAAACGGGTCTCGGTAGATTCCCATTTCCCAGCTTCGATGCGATTGATCAGATTGAATCCTGACATGAGTCTGAGAGTGTCTCCAAGTTCTTTCATGGCGGGCTTCTTATCGAGTATGCCTAGAACAATCATCTTTTGTACCAATTCGTTGGTCTCAACGATTACTTCGTTTCTGATTTGTACTTCTTCTCTACGTTCCTCAAAAATGAGCCTCAGAGTAAAGAGCACTAGTGTCTGAAATTTATTGAACTGAAATCTATTGTAGTCATGTGAACTGTTTAGATAGATGACTCCATAACTGTTGTCTCTATGAAGTGTCCAACCGCCGAGGTCCAAATAACCGGAGAAAATTTCCATATGCCTTTCCACAAATCTATAATCGGGATGGACTCTTAATCTTCCCTCTTTCAAATCATAATCATCTCTTAGTAGGAAAGTCTTAGACAACAGTAAATTGACCAGACGTTTGAACAACATGCTTTCAGTTTGATTCATTTGGCTGTATAGCCTGGCCCAGTCCATCATGATTGACCCTCCTTTTTGTGAAAACTATTGTTAGGCACTTCATAATTATCATTCTCAAATCGCTCATTACGAAACTCCGTCTCAAACGAAGTTTGTGGTTGAATGCCATATAACGCAGCCAACATGATTCTCGCCAAATCCTTTGTTGAACCAAGTGGCATCTGCGATGTGTCAATCGAACCGTTTTCCAATAACCCGTCCATTTCTCTCAGTACCGCTTCTCGCCCATAGGCTTCTTTCACCATAGCAAGAAATCTTTTAGTTGCGCCATCAACAAATTCTGCTTGAATAATTTCCACAGGTTTGGATTTGATCTGACGATTTTTTTTCATCTTTGATCTCGCATAAAGTGAACCCTGATCCACGTAATTTTGTCTAAACAAGGCTATTTCCTTATTGATATCGTCCTGCTTCAGTTGCTCTGATGACAATGACTGGATAACTTTTACCAGCTTGCCCTTGATGGACTGATCCCGATTCAGTAAATACTGAATTTTTTCAATGGATGCCCTCGTATAAGCATTGTGTTTCAGATCTATTTCTTGCATTAACACCGGAAGATTTTCATACAGGTCAATAATTCTTGAAATCATACTTATGATGGTCATGCCAGCTTCACTGCTCTCTTTCACATGTCCATACCTTACAGCCTGTTCGCCTAGAATTTCAATAAAGGTTTCATCTTGGTACCATCTGTTCAGGATTTCTAGAATCGGACCTTTGAATCTCGGAACCGAATCAAACGTTTTAAATGGGAGCAAAAATTGTGTGACAATCGCATCATGAAAATCATCGAAATGTGATGATAAAAGTTCATTGATATTGGCAAGTTCTATCGCGATTTGATGGTATCTTCCTATGTTGTGGTATTGTTTCTTGAGCAGATCAATGAGTTGCTCTGTATCTATCAAGGCATGGTTTAGCGCATGAAAAACATACTCCCCACGCTCTATGTCAGCAGCTTTTAGATTGTTATAAGATGAAACCACCCTACCATTGTATTCAGCTGTCTTTTGTTCCATCAATTGCCCCAGAACATCCAAAATAGTTGAAGCGTAATCTGGAAGTGAAATCATATTTTCAAAATCCTTGTCATTCATTTCTTGAATGAGCCATTTTGTTTCCACTAATTTTCGAATCAGAAAATTGGCTCTGGCTGACAAGTCAAAGTTATCAATGTCTGTATTTTCTTCACCTTCTGATACTAAGTCATATATTTCGGATTCCATTTTAGAAATCAGCATCGCAACCAGATTGGATCTCGACAAGGTCAATTCATATTTGAAACCCTCTTGAACGACAAAAAGCACATCCAGATAAATGCGCTTATTTTTTGATGCCAATATCGAGAACAGATTTTCTGGGATTTTATCAAACAAATGCATATTGCCTCCAAAGGAAGTGTCGTTTTCCTATCTTCATTCATTCTACAGAATCTTCAATGGTGGTGGGATCAACACAAAATTGCCCACATGTTTTTTCTTTAGGAATTCTTTTTGAGCATCCACGATTTGCTCGAGTGGAAACATTTTAGCTACAAGGGGTTTAATCTCCCCCTTTTCAATATATGAAACGAGATTGGGAAAGACCGGCTCATCCCATGCAGTACATCCTATCAATCTCAAATCCTTCAAATAAAAATCACGCATGTCAA
>JAIOSU010000215.1 GCA_021107455.1 Clostridiales bacterium
GAGTAAAAATTAAATCGATTTTTCATTCAGGTGTGAAACCCAAAAATGGTGAAATACCAATTTATCATGTTCATGGATTTTTACCTGAAAATCAAAAACTAAATGAGAACCATTCTATAACCTTAAGTGAATCAATTTATCATCAGCAATATTTAGATGTATACTCTTGGAATAATATTGTACAACTAAATAAATTTACTGATAAAGTATGTTTATTTATAGGGAGCTCATTTACAGATCCTAATATTCGACGGTTAATGGATATAGCAAAAAAACAAAGGGGGAATATTGGTAAACATTACATTATCAAAAGAAAGATCTGTATTGATGATATTGAAGAAAAAGTAATCATGGAGATTGAAAAAAATAAAGATGGTCTAAATAATAATTATCAAATACACCTTTCGGACTTAATTAAAAAAATTATAGAAATGAACGAATTGTTAGAAGAAAAAGATGCAAATTCATTTGGTGCTGAAATTATTTGGGTTGATAATTATGAAAATGATATTCCTAAAATTTTAAGTTCAATACAACAGCAAAAAACGTTAAACAACTTCAGTTAACACACCATTTTAGCCACAGAGGCGGCTAAAATGGTAAGAACGTTAGCTAACATATATTCTTGGTTTCGAATGAGGTAAGTATGAAGAAGATTTTTAATACAATTATATTTATTTTGGCATGTATGATGAGTTTTTCAATGCTATTGAAATTTATTGATTATCAGATAGTTCCAGTTGTAATTATTGTTACACTTGGTATTGCTTCTTTTCTATTGGATTCTTTTCTAGAGAAGGAACTTGAATCTAGTTTTGGTTTTATGAATTTACTATCTGACAGAGCACACAAGAGTATAAGGAAGTTATGGGGGGTGTCAAAGGCAATAATGTTTATCCTAATCTATGAGATCGTTGGTGTTGACCTCATAGGTCTAATGATAAAAACTGATGGGTATGAAGAAAAAAAGTTGCTATTTAATGCTGCTCTTTTTGCAGTAACTTTAACAGGTATTAGTATCTTTATTTCGATTTTTATTAGAGAAAATTTTGGAGAAAAGTTCAAATTACATAGATCTTTGATTCACAGATTTTCAATTAAAGTTCCATCTATATGGGCAGAATCAAAGATTGATAAAGACAATTCTAGAGTGTTTGCATATGGTGATAGAATTAATGATAGTGCATGCTATATCTTTAAAGATAAGAAGTCTTCTTATGATAAAGATTCATCCATTTTAGACTTTGGATCTTTACAACTTGAAGTATTTAAAGCTATTGAAGATATTAACGTCGTGGATACATCAGAAGTGTGTGTTGGATATCGTATATATTATTCTCATGAAGTTCTTATTAACAAGAAGAAGTATAAAGCATTTCAGTATTTTACAGATAATAAGGAGAACTATTATGAAGTGAGAATTATTGTGCAATCAAGCTACTATAATGAGCAGGAAGTAAAGGAAATGATAACTTCTTTTAGTGTCTAACTTGTCGAATATACGTCAGTTAACACGACGATTCATTGACATTCGTCTGATGTCACAAAGCTTGCGTAACAAGCCTTACGCCACTTTTCTCGCTAAGGCGGAAAAGAGCCGAACGTCGAGCGCCTACGGCTTTGTAAAGCAATGTGTCTAAGCGCCACATCACTTAACAACACCTTGCCAACAATCCCATTTGTACGTTAAAGCGCACCGTGGAATCGTCGGCAAGCCGCCCGACGTTAGCTGAAATTAGAAAGGAAAAAAAATGCGTGAAAAAATTACTGATACAATTTTCATAGGATTCGTAACTATATTTTCATACATTACTTATTACGTAATGTCTGTTGGGTACTATAGCTATTTGGATATTCCATTAATTCTTATAAGCATTGAGTTTACAAATGTCATTGGAACTATGGCATCATTAATATTAGTTGTCTTAATTTTAATGTTTTTACTTGAGGGACTTATTTCTTTTGTGCCTATGCCAAATGAAATTATTTATCAAAATTTAGTTAAAAGATATTTAGTGTTTATCATTTTTTTTGGTTTTATTAGCATTCTTACAAATTTTGAAAATGTGTTAGTTTTTGCTTATTTATTTATACTAGCATTTGGAATTATTAGTGATTTTATAAGTCCACTTATAACTGAAAGAAAAATCAAAGGTTATAGGAATAAGTTACATAATTCGTTATCAAAAGAAATTAAAAAAGATAAATATTCAATTGAAAAACATAAGATTTCAATATTAAATTCTTTTAAAAAAATTGATAGGGATCTACCAAAGATTATTAGTTTAATGTTTCTTATTTTGATTTCTTCTGTAGCTGTTGGAAGTTATAATGCAAAAAATAGAAATTCTCTTACTATATTGAACTATGATAACGTTAACTATCAGATTTATGGAACCTACGAAGATAAATATATAACAAGAAAAATGGATAATGAATATAATATAGTTGACTCCAATATTTATTTAATTGAGATTGATAATAATACATTTTTTAAAGTTATAAAAGATAATTAGCTAACTTCAGCTAACACTGTAGTCCCAGTCACTTGAAGCGACGGGACTACAAATAACGTTATATGAAAGCGAATGTATATGTACATAAGTTGAATTGGCAATAAATGAAAAATTCTAGCTTTAATTTGTATTTGACTTAAAGAAGAATAAATAAAGGTCAAAATAAATTAAAGTCAAAAGACATTAAAAATATTATGTCAAATTTGTATAAGTTTGAACAGGAGAAGTATATGGAGTTGAAAATAAGAGAAGCTAGAATAGAAGATTATGATTCACTGTTGCCATTGTTCCAGCAGGTACATGATTTACATGTGTCTGAACGATCTGATATTTACATTGAAAACTCGAGCCCAGTTGAACATGATTTTTACTTGAATCAGTTATCTGATTGCAAACAACATATTTTTGTAGCATATAGTGGAATAGATGTTTATGCAGTTGTTGTGATGAGAGAGGAAAAGGTTATGGCAAATTCATTTTTAAAAGCCAGGAGTATTTTATTTATCAACAGCTTATGTGTTACAGAGAAACAAAGAGGAACTGGTGTTGGAAAGATGATGATGGAATTTGTTTTTGAATACGGAAGAAAATTATATGTTGATAGTATTGAGTTAGGAGTGTTAGAGAATAACAAAGCTGCGATACAATTTTATGAGTCAATAGGATTAAAGACAAAAAGTAGAAAAATGGAAATTAGATTAATTGAAGATGTCACTATAGCTCGTTAGGATAGTAGTCAAGATATGAGTTAAGATAAATTATAAACGCCTACATATAACATACCATTTTAGCCACAGAGGCGGCTAAAACGGTAAGAACGTTATAAGAAATTGACTTACTAACAAAATGGTTAATTACTAAACAAATTAAGTACATAGAGAGGAACTATATTTTGACAAAGTTTATATTTATAAGACACGGAGAAGCTGATTACAATCCAATTGATGAAAGAAAATTTATAGGACATGGAAGGGACTTATCACCATTAACTGAATTGGGGATTAATCAACTTAAGGAAACTTCTAAAGATTTGAGATTGAAAAACAGCGATTTGATAATAGCATCTCCTTATACAAGAGCATTACAAAGTGCAGCGATAATATCTAAAGAACTTAACTTGGAATTGAAAGTTGAAGTTGATTTACATGAATGGATACCAGATGTTGTTGCGTTTCAACACAAGACATCAGAAGATTGTTTTGCTTTGTGTAGAGATTTTGATTTTCATGATGGAATCCATCCAGAAGGCACTAATAAAGTATGGGAAACAAAAGAAAGCATGAAAAGAAGAATGGATTCAGTGCTTGATCGATATATGAGTTATAACCAAGTGATTGTTGTTTGTCATGGAATGGTAATCAGAACACAAAAAAATCAGGAAAACATTAAAAATGGTGAGATTATAGAGATTATTAGAACCAGTGAAAATTAGCAAAAAGTTGCTATTAGCGGATAGAAAAGTCAACTTCTTATAACACGCTGATTACCAAAATCGCATTGATGTCACAGCTCTTGCGAGGCAAGTGCTGCGCCACTTTTCCCCTAAGGGTGAAAAGATGCGACTTCGGTAATCACGGGGACGTTATCGGAAATTCAATCTCAAAAGGTTGGTGAAAATGAGCAAAATTTCTAAATGGAAAAACAAAATTATTTTTGAAGGTGATATAGACTCATATTTGATTAATGAATCTTTGCATAAGATTTCAAGTATTCTAAATTCTGGATATGCTGAAATTATACTTGATTTTGAAAAGTGTAAATCTATTTTTGCTTTAGGATCATTAAGATTAATTAGCTTTATTAAACCAATTGAATCTATAAGTTTTAAATTAAATTTTGGAAAAAACAAAATTATTAAAAACTTATTTATTAATAGTAATTGGGCAAGAATAATTGACAATGAAATAAAAGAATCTAGTTATAGAGGGTGTTTATTAACTCCTACTCAACATTACAAAGACTCCAATGAACAAAGTCAAATAGTAAATTCAATATTAAATTCTATACTTTTTGCATTTGATAATATTGATAGGAATAATTTTTCAGGAATCGAGTGGACGCTTTATGAAATCATGGATAATGTATTAAATCATTCAGAGTCTACATGTGGAGGGTTTGTTCAATTTCAAATTTTTCGAGGTAAAAAACCTAAGATTGAGTTTGTTGTTAGTGATTCAGGACTAGGAATACCACAGACATTAAAAAGTAAATTTCCTGATTATAATAATCCTCAGTTAGTTATTGATTCTATGAAAGAGGGAGTAACCAACGGAAATGGTATGGGTAACGGATTATATGGTTCATCAAAAATGGCAGATTTGAGTGGAGGCTTTTTTTCTATTCAATCTGACGATGTTCTAGTAACTCGTTCATTAAGGAGTGGTGTTTATGCTCGAAAAATAGAAAGTCTTTTATCAGGGACAACTGTTTTTTCATCGATTCCACTTGGAGAAGATAACATTTTACCTAAAGCGTTAATCTTTAAAGGTAAGAGACATTCGCTAACTGATTATATTGAAACATCTATTGAGATGCAATCAGAAGATTCTAAATACGTTTATACTTTTGATAATACACAAGATCAAATTGGATCAAGGCAATATGGAAGGTATTTAAGAAATTATTTTAAAAATATATTGAGTGCATCAGAAATAGAGTTAATTGTATTTGATTTTCATTTAGTAAATATTATTTCCAGTAGTTTTGCAGATGAGCTGATAGGAAAACTCTATATTGAATTTGGACAAGAACTGTTTAATAGACATTTTAAGCTAGAGGGTATGAACGAACAAATAGAATTAGTTTTTACATCAGTTTTTTCACAAAGAGATTGAACATCCGATAACACTTTAGCCCCATCACTAGCGCGACGGGGCTAAAAAGAACGTTAGACGAAACTAAATGAGGTAATGATTATGAAGTACATTGATTTATACAAATTACAAATCGATCTAAATTTTGAAAATAGAGACAAAGCATATGACAATGAATTTTTTAATGAGTATGTAGATCTCAACTGTTTTTTAAACGATGCTAATAGAAGTAAAACACGTATTACAGAAATTATTAAAGAAGATATCGAAAACTTAAATAGTAGCAAATTAATTGAAATAGATAAAATTGTAGCTGAGCTACTTGTAACTATAAGCGATGTTGTTAAATTGGATTATCGTTTATTTAGGAATAATAAAATTGAAGGAGTAGTATTCTTAATCGGCGATGGAACTGTTGATTCACATGGAGTTGTAATTGACAACAAATCATATTTATTAATAGATGTACTAGCCTACTTAAATGGTAAAGATTTTTATAATCCTTATAGTTTTATTGTTCATGAGTACACACACTGCATACATTACAAGTTAAATTCTGAAATGTATTTTAGAAACTTTAAAAACAGAGTGGAGAACGTTTTAAAACGTCTGATTATAGAAGGATTTGCTACATACATCACTAAAATAGTAACTGGTGAGAAAGACTATATAGTATTTTGGTTAGGATATCTTGATGAATATGATGTTGAAAATTGGATGCGATTTTCAAGAGAAAACCAGCATTCTATTGGAGCGAAGATTAATGAGTTAATAGATGAAGACACTTATCGAATTCTATTTAGTGTGTGCAACAAAGAGTACCTATGGAAAGGAAGATTAGCATATTACTATGGCTATAAAATAGCCGAAATATTAAGCAAGAAGTACAGACTTGAAGAATTACTAGAATTGCCATATGAAAGAATAAGAATTATTGTTGAAGATTATTTTAGTTAATATCATAAAGCTTCGTCTAACACACCATTTTGGCCACAGAGGCGGCCAAAACGGTAATAACGTTAGACGACAGATTCAAACAAGCATTGATTTGATACTTAAAGTTGGTACAAAAATTATAAAATATTAAAGAATTATGGGTGAAAAACAAATGAAGATAATGAGCCTCAATGTAAATGGTTTTAGAGGGATACAGCATACAAAATGTACAGATAAGTTTGATAGTGATGTAATGTCAAAAATTATTGAATTGATAAAAAAATATTTAGTAGGAACCAATGATATATTTATTCTTCAAGAAGTTCCACATAAAATATATGAGGGCAAAACCTATAAATGGAAAGATAGTTTAGCATATGAGGAATTTCTAAATGCATTTATGGATTTTAAAATATTGAAGCCTAAACATTTGATAGATTCCAAACAGTGTACTGTAGCAGTATGTAGAAAAGATAGTGAATGGGAATACTCTAAGATTAATTATATGTCATATGACAGTAAATTTTCATATGCTAATAAGTTTGTAGAATTAGAATGTGATGGAACTACTCTATTGGGGGTTCATATGCCTGTCGATGTTGAAATGTGGAATTCTTTTTTTGACATGTTAAATTCTCTTGAAAAACCATTCGATTTCTTGGTGGGTGATTTTAATGCATATGTCTATAGAGGTGAGATGCGATTAATGCCTTATCGAATAAGGGATTATGGGTATGAAAATATGCTAGGATTTAATCTAATAACTAATTATGTTCATAAATCATCAATCGACAATATATATTTAAACTCTGATTTTTTAATTAATCAAGATTGTATTAGCAAAGTGATAAATACAAAATTAACAGATCATGCATTATGTATTTTGGATTTGATATAGACACTTAATAAGTAAAAGAAGTTAAGCCAATAAGATTAATTTCATCGCTTAATATGCTGATTACTTAAATCATTTTGATCTCACATCTCTTTCGTGGCAAGATCAGCGCTGCATTTGTAATGGAATAGGAGTAGCTTTAAAATTTGAGGATAGAATATTATAACTTAAAGGATAAACATATGGGCAAATTTGAAAATATGATTATTGATGAGATTGAAAAAATAATTAATGAAAAAGCAATAAGACAAAAAACATTTGTTTGGCTATCCAATAAACATACAAATATTAATGAGGAGTTTAATTTTAATTTAATTGATGAAATTTTTATTGAATTAGGAGGCAATAAAGAGGGGCTTGAAGAAAAAAAGTTGTCCCTACTAAAAGTTGATGCATTCTTTGAAAACTCAAATGTAATTGTTGAAATAGATGAAATACAACATTTTACAGAGTTTAGGTTACTATCTCTAAATAAATTAAAGCATGTTAAATCAATAAAGCTAGCTTACGATATTGATGAATATATTAATCTTTGTATTTCAAAGTCAGAAAAGGCATTAAGAAAAGGGCAAAATGGATA
>JAIOSU010000272.1 GCA_021107455.1 Clostridiales bacterium
TCTTAATTTAAAGTTTTTGACTCATTATGTTGCTAACTTAGTTCTTTTGGTTTCTTTCGAAACCCGTTATCACTTTTCTATCCGGTGATTACCCACCGAATGAATTGCGTTTGGTTTTTTCATTTAAGCTGTTCAATTTTCAAGGTTCTATTTTGCTTTTCTCGTTGCCATCAATCTCTTGCGGCGACTCTCTTATGATACCATCATTCGTTTTTCATGTCAATATCTTTTCGTTAGATATTTAAATGTTTTTTTACACACTTTTAATTTGAATTTAACTTGTAAGTTACATTTCAAATTGTCGTGACGACTGACTGCTTAGTTATGATAACATCGTTCTTATCGCTCGTCAACCCCTTTATAAAAAGTGGAATAATTCAGATAATTCTAATGAAATAACAACCCAGAATGGTGTTCACCAAACTGGGTTGCCAGTATCTAATATACTATTTTACTTGGTCCATTCCCAACTTAAAAGCTTTGATGTTGATATCAACAAAGTGTGCCTTGACAGTCTCTTTAATGACTTCATTCCAATCCACAATATTCTCTAGACCCATGGCCTTTACAAGAGCTCCAACTACTATAACGTTCATGGTCTTAAGATTACCAAGACCTTCAGCCAGTTCAGCAGCTTTGAATACTGTTGTATTTAACTTGGACGAAATCGCTTCAATGACACCTTTTGGATATTCAGCAACACCAGATAAAATTGGTGCTGAAGGAATCTGATATTCATTGATTACGACGCGACCTTCTGGTTTTACATAGTCAAGATATCTTGATGTTTCCATTGTTTCAAATGAAACTAATACATCCGCCTGTCCTTTTCCTATAATTGGTGAATGAACTTTCTCACCGTATCTGACTTGAGTGGTTACACTACCACCCCTTTGCGCCATACCATGAACTTCACTCATTTTTACGTCAAAACCAGCTTTGATCAATCCTATAGCAAGTATTTTGGAAGCAAGAATGATTCCCTGTCCACCAACACCACATAGTAAAATGTTTTTATTGTCAGTCATGATTACTCACCTACCCTTTCTATCGCATCAAATGGACATGCTTGCAAGCAGACTTCGCAACCTACACACATATACTTGTCGATTTTTGCTTTTTTTGTCTCGTTGTCAAAGCTGATTGCAGGACATCCTGTCTTTGTACAAATACGACATCCTCTACATTTGTCTTCAATAACATGACAAAGCTTTTTGCTCAAATCAAACTCTTTGATGTCTTCAGGTGAGAATGTTTTAAGAACACATGGCCATCTGGTTATGATTACAGAAGCGCCTTCAAATGCGAAAGCATCTTCTATGGCTTGATCCATCTCTTTGAGTTTTAACGGATTGACTGTGACCACATGCTTAATTCCGATTGCTTTGACCAAATCAGGTATATTGATTGTGTTGGCAGGATCACCTTGCAATGTATAACCTGAACCTGGATTTTCCTGATGCCCTGTCATACCTGTGATTCTGTTGTCAAGTATCACATTAACTGTATTACTTTGGTTGTAAGCCACACTGATCAATGAGTTGATGCCCGTGTGGAAGAATGTTGAATCTCCAATTACAGAAACAACGCGTTTGTCTACATTATTTCTTTCAAATGCTTTTGCTGCTCCGTGTCCCATAGAGATGGACGCGCCCATACAAATTACAGAGTCTGTCGCATTAAGCGGTTCTGCTGATCCGAGTGTGTAACATCCTATATCACCTGTAATCACTACATTCTTTTTCTTGCTGAGAGTAAAGAAGAACCCTCTATGAGGACATCCAGCGCAAAGTGTAGGAGGTCTTCCAACTACCTTGTCAGCGATAGGCTCTATTGTGCTTCTTTCTTCACCTAATAAAGCTTTTGCAACGATATCCGGATTGAGCTCGCCAATTCTTGGAATTAACTCTTTGCCGATGCAAGGAATTCCGGCAACTTTCATTTGCTCTTCAATGAAAGGTTCCAATTCTTCTATTACATATAAAGTCTCCACTTCTTTTGCGAAAGCTCTGATTTTGTCCATAGGCATAGGGAAAGTGAATCCTAATTTCAGGTAGGATGCATTGTCACCGAAAACTTCTCTTGCATAGTTATATGCAACTCCTGAAGTCACGATTCCAATTTTTTTATCGCCCCATTCAATACGATTGAGTGGAGTTTCATTAGAGAAAGCTTCCATTCTTACTAATTTATCTTCAACTATTGGATGTAACAATTTTGCGTGAGCTGGTGCTGCGATAAATTTTTGTGGTTTTTTGACATACGGTATTATTGGGAACTCAACGCGTTCTCCATGCTCTACCAATCCCTTTGAGTGACAAACTCGAGTTGTCATTCTAAATAATACGGGCACATCGAATTGCTCTGATATTTCAAATGCTGCTTTTACATAATCTTTGGATTCTTGTGAATCACTTGGCTCGATACATGCAATCTTTGCAAACTTTGCATAGTATCTGTTGTCTTGCTCATTCTGTGAACTGTGGCAACCTGGATCATCAGCAGATACAAGTACCAAACCTCCTGTGATTCCAGTGTAACCGATGGTGAAAAGCGGATCTGCAGCAACGTTTACTCCAACGTGTTTCATTGCAGCTAAAGTTCTAGCACCA
>JAIOSU010000003.1 GCA_021107455.1 Clostridiales bacterium
ATTTCTATTTAGCATGTTCATGACCTCCTTTTTTTATTATAAATCAATTCTAAACTTAAATTCTTTATCTTGCAATAGGTAATATAGTTTTGTAATAAAAGTGAAATAATTTTGCAATTTTCAGAAATTTCTTACAATCAAATATGTTATACTGAAACTAATACATATAGTTCCGAATGAGATAGACATGGGAGCGAAAGGAGTTTGAGGATGGTAGGAATATCCACTGATCAGAAAGAGATGAGATCAGCTTTTTTAGGAGGATTTGCCGGCCAATTGGTATCAGGGATCATATGGTTGATCTCAGCAGGAATAAGTGTTGTTTTCTCGCCAAACTTAGGGATGGCGGCTTTGTTCTTTGGATGTATGGGTAGTTTTCCATTGACACAAATGACGCTTAAATTGATCGGGAGACGTGCAAAAGTGGGTAAAGAAAACGGACTTTGGGCTCTGGGGTCTCAGATTGCCTTCACAGTACCGCTCAACTTTCTGTTGGTTGGTGCGATCATTTTATATAGACCATTATGGTTCTATCCAGCAGCTATGATAATAGTTGGTACTCACTATTTGCCATTCATTACACTATATGGGATGCGCATGTTTGCTGTACTTTCTGCGTCATTGATTATCGGTGGTGTTTACTTTGCACTTTACGGTCCTCAAGTATTTAGTCTAGGAGGATGGTGTACGGGTATTGCTTTAATTGTATTCGCTATAATTGGAAGAACTATTGTGCTAAATGAAGAAAAAAAAGACATGTCACAAGTTGGGGGACTTTAATAAGTGTTTATATCGATTTTATTTGGTCTGATAGGCGGCTTGGGATTGTTTTTGTTTGGAATGAACATGATGGCATCGGGTATGCAGAAAGCTGCAGGCAATAAGTTGAGACGCATCTTGGAACTTCTGACTTCCAATCCTTATATGGCTACTCTAACAGGGATTCTAGTGACAATTGTTGTACAAAGCAGCAGCACCACTTCTGTAATGGTTGTGGGTTTTACTAATTCAGGTTTAATGGGGCTCTCTCAAGCTTTAGGAACTATGCTTGGTGCGAGTATCGGGACCACAATTACTGCTCAATTGATTTCCTTTGATTTTTCATTGATTGTGTATCCACTTATTGGAGTGGGTGTAGGACTACATCTATTTGGCAAGAAACGACTCTATAAGTCTATTGGGCAAAGTATACTTGGTTTTACGATTTTGTTTGTTGGACTGGAAATTATGTCCGAAGCAATGCATCCGCTTAGAGATTATGAGTTTTTTCATAATTTGATGGTATCAGTGAGTAGTGCACCTATTTTAGGTGTATTAATAGGCACTATCTTCACAGCTCTGATACAAAGTAGTAGTGCTACTTCAGGTGTAGTGATTGCAATGACACTACAAGGCACCATTAATGCCCCTGCAGCGATTGCATTGATGCTCGGAGCCAATATTGGAACGACTATAACTGCTGCACTGGCAAGCATTGGAACCAATATCACAGCAAGACGATCCGTTCTCGCCATTTTTCTGGTGAAAGTTCTGGGAACAATTGTTGTACTGATTTTATTCCGTCCTTTCTTGGATTTGGTATCATTGACATCGAATTCCGCAACGCGTGTTGTTGCCAATGCGCATACTATTTTCAATGTTGCAAATGTGCTCCTTTTCATACCACTTATGAAACCGGTGCTTAATTTCGTGGTTAAAGTTATACCTGGCGAAGACCTCATTTTGGAAACCGGTCCAAGGCATCTTAATGACCGTATTCTCAGTTCACCTGTCGCGGCACTTGAAGCGGCAAGACAAGAAGTCCTACACATGTCCAACATATCCAGAGAACTTGTGGATCAATCCATTCGTATATTTTTATATGAAGAAAAGCATTTGATTGAAGGGTGTATAAAGAAAGAAGAGTTGATTGACAGTCTTGAAAAAGAGATTGTGATTTTTTTGAATAAACTGGCACAAAGCTCTCTAAGCAAAAATCAGACAGAAGCAATATATGCACTGATGCATATCAGCAGTGACGTGGAGCGCATCGGTGACCATGGAATCAACATCATAAGGATGGCTGAAATCAAAATGGAAGAGCAACTTAAGTTTTCTGAAGTGGCCATCGAGGAGTTGGTTCATTTTCATAGTATGGTGGATCAAATGCTAGAAAGTGCGATAGAGGCATTCGTCAAAGACGACGTTAAACTTGCAAGACTAGTGATAAAAAAAGATGATGAGGTTGATTCGGAAGAACGAAACCTAAGAAAAAGTCATATAGAGAGACTAAAACAGGGGATTTGCTTTCCCCATTCCGGGATTTTATTTTTAGATGTGATCAGTAACCTGGAAAGAGTTGGAGATCATTCCACGAATTTAGCCGAAGTTGTAACTGGGGAGTTTTGATATGAGTTTATTTCAGTTTTTGGCATGTGACAAGGAACTTGAAGAGATTAAAAATAATCATAAAGAAATCATATCTATAAACGAAGCCCTTAGTAGAAAAATTGAACTTGGAGATTTGATTTTGAATAATTCAAGTTTGGATCGAGACGAAAAAATGATATTGATTTGTGACTCAGAAGAGCTTTTGGACGAGCTTGAGATCAACCACAATATGAATTATTCATCAGAATACTCAGAGCAACTTTCGAAGAAGCGTCATGTTTCAGAAATCCAATGGAGATATACAGAGCCACGAGTCAAACAACTTTATGACTATATCGTTGATCAGCTCAGAACGGCGAAAGAAATTGAAATTTGGAGCATTTGGATGGATGCACCAGAGACCGCGGTAATTAAATCTATTAACGTCAATGATTTAACTGTTGAGGATCTAAAATTCTTGGATATTTCAAATGGCTTTGAAAAACCGGAATGTGTGGTTGTGAGGTCTATATGATGACGAAATTTTTCAGTCGAAAATTGACAATGATGGGTAGTGTTTTTGCCATAATCTTAATTCTTTTATTACTGACCTGGTATAATGAGAGCAATTATACCTATATGACACTCTACACAGGCAACATAGACACACTTGAAATTGAAAATGCTACACAGGTAAGAGTTGAATCGACTGCTTCAGTAGAAGACAGACTTCTTGCTATAACAAAGGGGTTATCCGATCAAATATTTAAACTTCCTATGGAGTTGCTTGAAATACGAGAAATTTTCAATCAGAAGATTGCAATAGTCAATGTCATGGAAACTCGTGACAGCCCAGATTTATATCCCTGGAACACAGGATATTTTCAGGGTTCCACCGGGGGTGCGATAACATCAATAACCTTAGTTGAATCCTATCTTCAAAATGGATATGAAGGAGAATGGATTGATGGTGTGAAATTTCTATATGAGGGAGAGACAATTGAATTTGAACATGTCTTTGGACTTCAGCAGACGCAGTACCGAAGTATAAAATATGTATTGGACCAATTAGATGAAAACGACGAGTTGCTGCCAGGAATCATTTTGAAATCCAAGTTCAAATCCGAAGATTTAAGAGAAGTTGCCTACGAACTTGAAGGCGAATTTCCAGCCAATGTTCTAATGGATTACAACTCAGAAAATTCAACAGTTCATGCCATGATTTTTGAATCGCCCTTAAGAGCACTTGAAATTGAAATACCTTTTACTGATAAACTCATACCATACAAGGAATCCTTTGATTGGATGATCCACATACAAAATCCTGAAGTGTTTCAATCAGAACTTAAAGCATATGATCAAAAGCTGTATCAAGAACTCTTGGATACAGGCAGTATTGAGTTGTCATTGACATTCAGCTCTTTTTCAAGCTGGCTGATTGCAGAATCAGAATATTCCAGCTCAATGGAATTTGTTGAGTTCATAGAGAGGGCTGAATAATAACATAATCAGAGGAGGCCATATGATTTACAGAAATGCGACACATGATGACATACCAGCAATACTTGATTTGCAAAAAAAGTATCATATTTTAACAATCTCTGAAGACGATAAACCGGACGGCTTTGTTACGACACTTTTTACCGAGGAGCAATTCAAGGAATTGATTGAGAAGGAAAATGGCATTACAATCGCTTATGATGGAGATGCTTTGGTTGCCTATGCCATGGCTGCATCTTGGACTTTCTGGTCCAAGTGGCCATTGTTTCAGCACATGATTAAAGACTTACCCAATCTGGTCTATAAAGGTATTACATTATCGACCGAAAATTCTTATCAATATGGCCCAATTTGCATCGATACGGCTTATCGTGGCACTGATGTGCTTCCAAACGTGTTCAAATATTCCGCCTTACAGATGAAAGAACGGTTCAAGGTACTTGTTACCTTCATCAATCATATCAACCCAAGATCCTATAATGCACATGTGAGAAAACTTGGACTGGACGTCATACAGGACTTTGAGTTCAATAACAATCATTATTATGAGCTTGCACTTGATTTGTCGAATTATGGAGAAGAAATATGAAAAAATTCATAATAGAAGACCAATTTTGGGAGGTGTTTCCGGAGGCCAAGATCGGTGTGATCGTTTGTCATGGGATCGATAATGTTATGAAAGACCCGGATCAATATAAAAAAATGCTTCAAATTTCAGAGGAATTGGCTTTAGCCTATTTCAAAAATGAGGATTTCAGCAGCAATGAAGTTATAAAAATTTGGAGAGAGGCCTTTCAAAAGTTCAAAACCAAGAAAGGTGCAAGGTCATCCATTGAGGCACTGCTTAAGCGAGTCAACAAAGGAGATCACATAGGTACTATCAATCCACTTGTGGATATCTATATTTCCATTTCGCTTAAATATGCGTTACCTTGTGGTGGAGAGGACATGGATACATTTGTTGGCGATGTCAGACTGACAAAAGCAGTTGGTGATGAATCTTTTATCACATTAGGAACAGATGAAAATGCACCACCTTATGAAGGTGAAATAGTTTATAAAGATGAACAAGGTGCAATTTGCAGATGTTGGAACTGGAGAGAATCTGTTAGAACAATGCTTACAGAGAACACCAAGAATGCTTTTCTTTGTATTGAACTTATTGATGTTGAAAGATTTGAGATCTTCCAGTCCGCACTTAAAGATCTGGCGGATCTTATCAATAAAAA
>JAIOSU010000199.1 GCA_021107455.1 Clostridiales bacterium
AATGTGTTTGGGGATAATTTCATGAAAATTAGCTTTAGCTGACAGGTTCAAATTATTAATAAACAATCTGCACCTCACTCAAACACACAGCCTGTCCCTCATCACTTAACCACAATCTCTTCAATCAATTTGGACAACAATATTGCCAACACTCCACCAACAAATATTATGGCTAATGCAATTGCAATCAAATATTTAACTTCACTGTTCTCTGCGGTCATCAACCCAGCTCCGATAAAAACAAACAACCACCCGAAAAACAATGTTCCTAAACCCCAGAAAAAGTGCTTCATTTATTTCTCCTTTTATATACCATTATTATTTTCAATACTCTCTAGTCTTTTTTCAATCCTCTTTAACGACTTCAAAACCACGAACATAAACAACGGAATACCGAAAATTAAAACTACTAAAATTAATGTATTGATGAGTTGAAATACAAATGTCGACATATTATGATCTCCTTTATATATCATGTGTATTGAAAAAAAACAGACCTTTCCACCTTCATTCTACCTTTAATCTATTGCCCTGTGACCCCGTATAAGCAAGGGGTCCTGAATTCATTCCAATCGGTCAAGTGGATTGACGATGTTCATCAGCGATTTCTTGCTGACATGGGTATAGATTTCAGTCGTTTTGCTACTCGCGTGTCCGAGCAGTTCCTGGATATAGCGAAGGTCAACTCCAGCTTCCAGAAGATGAGTCGCAAAAGAATGTCTCATGCTGTGGAAGGATACCACTTTTGTGATACATGCTCTGGCACATGCTTGTTCGAATACCTTTTGTAGAGTGCGCTCAGTGATTGGACCATTGCGCATTGGATTTTCAAACAGATATTCGACTGGAAAATAGAGTTCACGGTAGAGTGTAAGTTGAGTGATCAGTCGTTCGGAGAGTGAAGTGATTCGGTCTTTTCTACCTTTGCCCTGATGGATCAGAACCATGCCACGTGCGTAGTCGATATCTGCGACTTTGAGATGGGCTACTTCGCTTACACGCATGCCACAGCTGTAGGCGACCATGAGTACCGTCTTGTGTTTGATATTTTCAGTGCAATCGATTATGCGTTTGACTTCCTCTTGACTGAGGACTTTTGGGAGTTTCTTTTGACTTCTTGGTCTTAGGATTTCGATGATCTCGTGTTCGCCGTGGACACCTTGGCATCTAAGGTGTTGCTTGATTGCATTTACAGTTTGATTCACATAGGCATGGCTGCATTCTTTTTCTTCCAGTAGAAAGAGAATATATTTGTTGATGGCTTTCGAGTCCCATAACACGTCTGAGAAATGCAAGAAACGGTTGAGTTGAGCAGTATAGCTGGCTATAGTTTTTGGACTGTAACCCTTTTGTGACAAGCGTTTTCTGAGTTGTTCCACATATTTGTTCACTTCAGTCAAATGCTCAGGTTTCGTGTAATCTGTTCTTTCAATTTTGGTATAAGGGTTGATTGTCGTTCTCTTCTTTTGGTATGTAAGTGCAGGTGAATTCTGATAGATATAAGAGGGCAGATTATCCTTTAACTTAATGAGATCATCCAGTTTGCTCAGAGGGAAAATCCAAACTTTCTGTTCGGGTTGCCACCTACCACTTCCGATTCGTTTGATAGCTTCCACATTTTTTTTATGGTACTCAAATGTAACCTTGATATGGTCCCCTGACGGTTGTATTATCATAATATTTCTCCTTCCAGTATATCATTTTTTTAAATAAAATAGCCTTTGAAATCTGATTTTTCGTAATTTTCAGATTACAACTGCGTAATATAATTTTACATTTATTTCCATAATTTGGCAAACGAAAAAGTCACGCTCGAATTATATTGACTCAAATCCACCCTTGAAGTAGCATAAATATAAAGACGTTCTAGATTGGAGAGCAGCCAATGAATAAAGCTTGGAAAAGATGGATATTGAGATTACTAATTTTGATCGTGATCATCATGCTTTCATTTGTGGCATATTTTTATTTTGCATTATCAGGAAACCCCTTTGTCATGTGGCAACAGCAGCGTGCAGTGGTAAAGATCTACGAAGACAGATATCAGGAACCGTTTGACGTCACGGATTCAAATTATGACTATAAACGTGGTGAATACACATTCGAAATTGCTCCAAAGAGTAATCCAGAGTACGAGTTTAGAACAACCTTGTATGAAGCCAGTCAAATCGATTTGTATGCAAAGCTGCGTACAATCACATATCTTAGAGAAGAAGTCATTTTAGCTTTAGGGTCAGATTACTCAGACTTTGAATATACATTTAACGTTTTTGAGGACTATAGATCAACCAGCTTGATGGAAACTGATATGATGAAAAGACTCAGCCAAAACATGTACTCTATCAGCTTTTCTTTTGATCTCGAAAGCATTGATGAAGAGGAACTGAACTTAATTTTCATGGATATTCACACGAAAATAGAGGAGACGCTTGACGTACCAATGGGAGAAATGACTCTACGCTTTGGTGCGTATGACGGCACAGATTATCATCATTTTGAAATATCACTGGATTAATATGCGAATTATTAACATAAAAAAACCTGATGACCTTTAATTTCAAGGTTTCAGGTTTTTTCGCTCTAATACTGTAATCATCAAAATAAATCACTATGAGTTCCAGTTCGTGTGAGATATAGAATTAGGTCGCTTTCAGTAAGTTCATAAATTAAGAGCCAATCCGGTGTAATATGACACTCTCTGCACATTGAGTAGTTTCCACTCAAATTATGATCTCTATACTTGATAGGTAATTCTTCACCATTTGCAATAATTTTGATGATCTCTGTGAGCAATTCTAAATTATAACCACGCTTTTGAATACGTTTTAAATCTTTCTGAAAATTAGTTGTTGGTTTAATCGTGTACTTCATTTTAAGATCTCTCTCATCATCTCATCTACATCATCATAACCTTTATATTCTTCTGGATTAAGCTTCATATTCTCTACTTCGTCTAATGCGTTAATCGTTTCAGTATTTGGTATATTTCGAGATAGAGTAAACGGAATTCTCTGTTCCCTGACAGCTTGTTTTGTAAATGCTATTAGAGCCGATGTCATAGTTAACCCTAAATCAGAAAATAGCTCTTCTGCCTGTTTTTTTAACTGTTCATCCATTCGAATCGTAACATTTGTAGTAGACATAATAAACACTCCTTCCATTGCTATATATCAATTATAATACAAAACACGTGCGTTGTAAATACAATGCACGTGTTTTTGTTTGTGATGGATTTTTCAACAAAAATCAGGTAATTATCTTCAATTGCTAAAAGTATAACTTAAACAATGCGTCCTTTTGAGTCTTGTTTCAAGTATATCTGAAACCACTTTCCAATTGCTCTACACCTGATCTTATGTCTTTTGTCAGTTTTATATAGACGCATTCCTGAGAACTTCCTATGTCTCTGACAACACGCAAAGAGTAGATCAATTCAATTTGACTTGTAAAAAAACACTTTTGTGTTATCAGCATATATTAGACTACGTTTATTCTTTTATTTCAAAATTGGGTTCTATCTAATCATTTCAAATTCAATAGAATAATAACTGTCTGTGTCCTCATCATCATCTGGAAACAGATAACCAAAACTTGTTGCACCAACATAGCCCGAGTAGTCGTAATCACATGTGATCGTAACACCGTGGATGGTACGCTGGAAGCCTGTGAATGGTTCTTCCTGGATTTGCTTGATAAGATCCATTACATCA
>JAIOSU010000275.1 GCA_021107455.1 Clostridiales bacterium
AGTACAAATAGGGGAGAACCTGCTGTATTCAAAGAAATTTTACTTTCTGGAATGGCATTTAGAATTATTTCTATAAGAATTTTCGGTGAAAGTGTACTTTTCATGAAATTTGATGTTCAGGAAAGTTTTTTTGATAAACTAAAGAGAGCGTAATCTTTTGGTGAATAGGAGGTGGTTTTATGTTCGATTTATTTGGTTTTTTAAATAGCAAAACAACAAGTAAAAACGTTGCCAAGGACAGACTTAAACTTGTTCTGGTTCATGATCGATCTAATTGCTCTCCTGAGTTATTGGAACTTTTAAGACGTGATATATTGACGTCAATATCGGAACATGTCGATTATGATCCAAAAGATTTGGATATAAAGATTACTCGTACCAAAGATAGTGCTTCAGGTAAGCCGGTTTTGGTCGCAAGTATACCACTTAAAAATCTTAAACGTTGAATAAGGTCCTTAGGGACCTTTTTTAAATAGAGGTGACATTTTGAATATTAAGAGAATTCTAACTAATTTTGACTATTGGCTCATATTGATTGTGATGACCATTTTTGCGATCGGACTTGTATCCATAGCAAGTGCAACGGATATAATGAACGAAGGTCTTACTCGTGAAGTGAAGATGCAAGCTTTTTCTTTTGTTTTAGGGCTTGTCGTGATTATCGTTTTTCAGTGGATCAATTATGAAGTGTTTGGAGAATTCCATAAAGTGATTTATGCACTAAGTATTATTGTTCTATTAATGGTCTATATTCCTGGACTTGGAATAACACGCCAAGGCTCTCAAAGATGGATAGGACTAGGTCCCATCGATATACAAACCAGTGAACTTGCTAAAATAGGCTTTATTCTTTTCTTCGCAAAATTTTTGGAGAATATGAATGGTATTAAAGGAATAAAAGATATATTTAAATCTTTGGCTGTCATGTTGCCATTTTTGGTGATAGTCATGAAACAGCCAGATCTTGGAACTTCCTTGGTCTTTGTTTTTGTCACCTTTGGAATGATGTTTGTAGCAGGTTTGCAGTATCGATATATTTTGCTCGGCGGCGCTGTAGCAGGTATTTCTTTACCATTTGCATATCCTAGGCTTGAACCACACCAAAGGGTAAGAATAGATGCATTTCTTAATCCAGATGATATGACATTGCCTGGTAATTATCACGTCATGCAATCAAAAATCACTATGGGTTCCGGAGAAATGTACGGCAAAGGCATTTTTGATGGCGTTTACCACAGATTAGATTATTTGCCGGTACAAGAGAGCGATTTTATCTTTGCGGTATTCGTCGAGGAAGCCGGTTTTGTAGGTGGAATATTATTGATTGCATTATATTTTTTGTTTTTAATGAGATTGATTCACATCAGCAGAAGGGTAAAGGATGATTTTGGTTCATACGTTATTATTGGATTTGTATTCATGTTTGCATTTCAAATCATCGAAAATATTGCAATGACAATGGGCAAAATGCCAGTGACAGGAATTACATTACCATTTTTCAGTTATGGATCAACTTCACTTGTCACTAGTATGATTGCTCTTGGAATCGCAGAATCTATATATATTAGAAGAAAAAAAGGTACATTTATAAGTTATTGAACTTGAGGAGGAATAATGAAATTAGAAGCATTGCTTCGAAATGTGGAAAAACCGTCAAGATATATTGGTGGAGAGATCAACACATTTCAGAAGGAAATCACTGACAATACCATACGTTTTGCATTTGCTTTTCCCGATATCTACGAAGTAGGGATGAGTCACCTTGGTATGCAAATCATTTACAGATTGTTGAACGAACAAGATGATGTTTATTGCGAGCGTGTATTTGCGCCTTGGGTGGATATGGAAGCCGAACTTCGTAAAAATGCTCTTAAACTGGTCACTCTTGAAACAAAAACAGCTTTAGGAGATCTCAATATCATCGGGTTCACTTTACAATATGAGCTGAGTTATACAAATATACTCAACATGCTCAATCTCGCCGGGATCGAACTTCATTCGAAAAACAGACATGAAAAGGATCCTCTGATTATTGCGGGAGGTCCGTGTGTTTATAATCCAGAACCACTTGCAGATTTCATCGATATCTTTTTTATCGGCGAGGCTGAAGAGCTTTTACTTGAATTCATTGAAGTTTATAAACAATACAAGGACAAAAAAATCTCTAAGCATGAACTTCTGATCAAAGCGGCAAACATTGAAGGGTTATATGTTCCTAAATTTTATGAACCTGAATATAATGAAGATGGAACCATGAGTGGTTACAATGTGACTGAAAATGTACCGAAAACAATCAAAAAGAGAATCATCAAAGATTTCGATTCCGGTTTCCAGCTTGAATCCATGATTGTACCATTTGCAGATATCGTTCACGATCGAGCAATGGTTGAAATCTTCAGAGGATGTACAAAAGGATGTAGGTTCTGTCAAGCCGGTATGATTTATAGACCGGTCAGAGAGAAAAAGCCTGCGACTATTATGGACAACATTGATAAGATCATGAGTTCAACAGGCTTTGAAGAAATGTCATTGGCTTCACTCAGCACAATGGACTACAGTCAAATCGGACCACTTGTCAAAGATCTTGTAGGCAAATATGAGATTGACAACATTGGAGTATCTCTACCTTCTTTGAGACTTGACAGTTTTTCGGTGGATGTTGTCAAAGATATCCAAAAAATCAAAAAGACAGGATTGACCTTTGCTCCTGAAGCGGGAACACAACGTCTTAGAGATGTCATCAATAAAGGCGTCTCCGAAGAGAATATCTCAGACACTTTCAACAGTATTTTCTCTTTAGGCTGGCACAGAGTCAAGCTCTATTTCATGATTGGTTTACCGACTGAAACCACTGAAGATTTGGATGGAATCAGTGAGATTGCAAACTTAGGGACTTATACTTTCAAACAAAACAAACCAGAGGGTGTCAAAAAATCAGTTCAAGTGACTGTAAGCACTTCGTGTTTTGTGCCTAAACCATTCACACCATTCCAATGGATGGGACAGGATGATATTCCCACTTTTAGACAAAAGATACAACACCTTAGGTCGAAACTGATCAACAGAAAGGTGGTCTATAACTATCACGATCCTGAAACTAGCGTTCTTGAAGGTGTATTTGCAAGAGGCGACAGAAGGATAGGTGCAGCTCTTTTAAGAGCGTATGAACTCGGCTGTAAATTTGATGGCTGGAATGAGTTTTTCCACTATGATGTTTGGCAGACCGCTTTTGAAGAAACGCACCTTGATATGAGTTTTTATAACACAAGAGAGCGTGCATTTGATGAGTACCTTCCGTGGGATATCCTTGATGCAGGTATTGATAAGAGTTATTTGGTTTCAGAGTACAAGAATGCCCTGAATGCTGAAGTCACTGGAGATTGTAGGGATGGTTGCACCGGTTGTGGTGTGAATGTAAAAATTATAGGCGGTGATTGCTATGGAAACGCTTAGAATTTTATATACCAAGGAATCTTACATGAGATTTTTAGGACATCTTGAATTGATGAAATTGTTTGAGCGTGTTTTTCGTTTTAACAATTTACCACTTAAATTTTCGGAGGGTTTCAATCCCATTCCTCGTTTGACCTTCGCTTCACCACTTTCAGTCGGTTACTCGAGCAAAGCTGAAATCATGGAAGTGATTCTCAATTCTGAAATATCCATCGATCAAGTCAAGAATATCAAGTTTCCAGATGGAATCAAGGTACTTGATGCACAGTTTGTGAACTGCAAACATTCACTTATGTCTAAACTAGAATTTGCAGAATACATTTTAAAAGTAGAGTATAACTCAAGAGTGGAGCAATTACCGTTCAAAGAGTGGGTAGAGACTTTTATGAATGAGAAAGAAATTTTTTACGAAAAAAAGACAAAACGTGGCACAATGAAAGCAGTGAATGCTATGGAGCAAATCCATGATATGAAACTATTATATAATGAAGAGAATGATGTTGTTCTAAGAGTTGTACTTCAAACAGGCAGCAACGGTAGCCTTAATCCAGAGAAACTGATTGAGATTTTTGGTTCACATTACAAGTTGAATCAGACAGTCGTCAACATCGATGTGGAGCGTTTAGGTCTTTACTTCACGAAGAATGGAAACTTAACGAATTTATATGAATTAAGCGAAGAGGAATAGTATGGTTTCACTCTTGATTGACAGTTCTCCTATTATGAAAATCGGCCTTCTTTATGATGAGGCCAATCGACAAATCAAGGATATAATAATTGAAAATCATTTCAAAGATAACGTCATCGATCAAATTCATAATGGCAGAATTGTAAATGTCATCAATAGTTTGGATGGTGCTTTCGTTGATATTGGACTGGCACAAAATGCATTTATTCGTAGAAATGATTTGCTTAGAGCTGTTGGTCTCAATAGACATGATCATATTGAGACCCCACTCAATCAATTGGTTAAGAGTGGTCAAATGGTTATCGCACAAGTTTCCAAGGAACCCTATCAGTCTAAAGGGGCACAACTCACGTCTGATATTTCAATCCAAGGAAAGTATGTTATTTTTCTTCCTAATTTAAAAGATATCAAGTTTTCAAAAAAAATAGAATCATCTTTGGACCAGAGAAAGCTTTTAAAAACGTTGGCACTGGAATATGGAATCACAGGTGGTTTCATTATTCGAAGTGCAATCAATCTCACTGCAAATCCCGTAGAGACTTTGACCAAAGAAATGAGTCGTTTGGCAAGCATGTGGGAGAAAAAGGTTGCACTGGCGAAACTGGAACAATCCGTAAAATGCATTTACAGTTCCAGTGATTTTCACGAGCAACTGATGAGCAGGATCAATTTCGACACCATAGATGAATTTTGGATCGCAACAGAAGAAACCAGAGCGTTTTTAATGAATCTTGGTACTAGAAAAGACAGAATCAAGTTTCAAAAGAAATCACTTGGTTTTTGGATTGAAAAAAACATTCCCGTTGAAGAGTTGCTGGAGACGAAGTTAGTAAAGGCACCAAATGGGGTATCAATCACAGTAGATGTTTTGGAAGCATTTACTATTGTAGATGTCAATTCGGCAATCTTCG
>JAIOSU010000009.1 GCA_021107455.1 Clostridiales bacterium
TACCTATGTTAAGCAAGTGAAATGGAGGTGTAGAAGAATGGACGTTGTTTTAAATGTTTTATTGATCGTTTCATCACTCATTTTAATCGCGAGTATTTTATTACAATCCGGTAAATCAGCAGGATTATCAGGCGCTATAGGCGGCGGTGCTGAACAACTCTGGGGTAAGAATAAGGCGAGAGATTATGACGCAAAGTTCGACAAAATAACAAAAATATCGGCAGTCGTATTTATGATATCGGCACTGGCGATGGCTTATATACAATAATTAGCTTACAAAGCTAATTATTGTATATTTTTTTCATAAGGGAATTATTCATTATTTTTTTATCAAATGTGGGGAGGAATGAATTAATGAACTACGCATTGCTGTCGGCAAGCGCAGGTGTTTTGGCACTTGTTTTTGCTGCTTTTCTTGTGGTTAGAAAAATAAATACGATTACTGTAAACCACAAAAGGATGAATGAGATCGCTTCATACATCCACGAAGGTGCCATGGCATTTCTAAAAAGAGAATATAAAGTACTTGTCATTTTTTCAATTATATTGGCAATCGCAATTACGTTTGGACTACAGAGTTATAAAACTGCAATCGCATTTTTGGTAGGTGCCTTTTTCTCTGCATTGGCAGGTTTCATAGGTATGAAAGTCGCCACAAAAGCCAATGTAAGAACAGCTTTCGCAGCGAAAGAAAATGGTATGAACAAAGCGCTATCCGTTGCATTTTCAGGCGGAGCCGTCATGGGTATGTCCGTTGTCGGTCTTGGTCTACTTGGCGTAAGCGTTTTGTATTACATTTTTGATGATATTCAAATTGTTACCGGTTTTGGTCTTGGAGCTTCCTCAATTGCGTTATTTGCGCGTGTTGGTGGTGGTATCTATACTAAAGCAGCCGATGTCGGCGCTGACCTTGTCGGTAAAGTTGAAGCGGGTATTCCGGAAGACGATCCACGTAACCCTGCTGTTATCGCTGATAACGTAGGTGACAACGTAGGTGACGTTGCCGGTATGGGCGCGGACTTATTTGAATCCTATGTCGGTTCTATCATTGCTTCCATCACACTTGGACTTGTAGCGTTCGGTATTGCTGGAGCTTACTTCCCACTTGTGCTTTCAGCAATCGGTATTGTGGCTTCCATCATTGGAACATTTTTTGTTAAAAGCGATGAGAAATCCGATCCACATAAGGCGCTTAAAAAATCAACATATGTAAGTGGTTTGATTGTACTTGTGTCTGCATTTTTCCTAAGCAATTATTTCTTTGATTCACTCGATGCATTTTTTGCGATCACTGCCGGCCTCCTTTGCGGTATATTGATTGGTGTGGTCACTGAAATTTATACTTCAGGAGATTTTAAATACGTAAAAAGAATAGCTGAACAATCTTTGACAGGAGCTGCAACAACTATTATTGCAGGTCTAAGCATTGGTATGCTTTCCACATTATGGCCAATCATCTTCATCTCATCAGCAACTTTGATCGCTTATGAATTTGCCGGACTTTACGGAATCGCACTTGCTGCGGTAGGTATGCTTTCAACTGCTGGAATCACTGTTGCGGTTGACGCTTATGGTCCAATCGCAGACAATGCGGGCGGAATCGCTGAAATGAGTGAATTACCTAAAGAAGTCAGAAAAATTACAGATAAATTGGATGCTGTAGGTAACACTACCGCTGCAATCGGTAAAGGCTTTGCAATCGGTTCTGCTGCACTTACTGCACTTGCATTATTCGCATCCTACTCACAAGCGGTTGGACTTTCGACGATCAATATTCTTAATCCAAAAGTGGTTGTAGGTCTTTTCATCGGTGGTATGTTACCATTCATATTCTCTGCACTTACTATGGAGTCTGTCGGTAAAGCTGCTTATGAGATGATTGAAGAAGTCCGTAGACAGTTCAAGACAATCGATGGCATCATGGAAGGTACTGGAACTCCTGATTATGCACGTTGTGTAGACATCAGTACGACTGCTGCCCTCAGAGAAATGATGCTTCCAGGTCTTATGGCCGTACTATCACCTATCGCTGTAGGTCTTTTACTAGGTGGAGAAGCACTCGGCGGTATGCTTGCCGGTTCTCTAGTAACTGGTGTTTTGCTTGCGATATTTATGGCCAATGCCGGTGGTGCTTGGGATAATGCCAAGAAATACGTCGAAGAAGGTCATTTCGGTGGTAAAGGTTCAGAAGCCCATAAGGCAAGTGTAGTTGGCGATACAGTAGGTGACCCTTTCAAAGACACCTCTGGTCCATCGATCAACATCTTGATCAAGCTTATGACTATAGTATCACTTGTATTTGCACCACTTTTCGTAGCAATGGGTTCAATTTTGTAAAATTATCAAGGTTACAAGGCACACTGCGTTTGCGGTGTGCTTTTTTACGTTCAAAATGTTATAATGGAGTTAGTAGAAGCATGTCAGGTTATGCCGCTAAGGAGGCAGTTATGGAAAAAGAGAAAATACTCGACTATTTGAAAATCAATAATGAAAAGCCATTTTTGGAAATGGATCTGATGAACGCACTTGGAATCGATGAAATTGACCGTTCCACTTTCATCGCAACCATGGAAGAACTTGAGGATGAAGGAAAAATCATAAAAACTAAAAAAGGCAAATACGCTTTACCTGAGTTCTTTAAAATTTATGTTGGAAAAATTCAAATCGCCGTTAGAGGATTTGGATTTGTAATCATAGAAAACGCAGAAATGAAAGATGTCTTTGTTCCTGCAAGTGCTCTTATGGGTGCTATGAACGGTGACAAAGTCATGGTGAAACTCAACAAGGTCGGCGGCGAGAATCAAAAGAGCGAAGGCGAAGTCATCAAGATTGTTCTAAGAGCCAATTCAAGGCTTGTAGGTACATATGAAGAAAGCAAGAATTTTGGATTTGTTGTACCGGATGATCAAAAGATTCGTAAGGACATCTTTGTCTCTAGAAACAACACCCTTGGCGCAAAACAGGGTGACAAGGTTGTTCTCGAAGTTACAAAATGGCCTGAGGACAGACGCAATCCCGAAGGGAAGATCGTTGAAATTCTTGGACAATCCGGAGCTCCAGGTGTGGACATTTTGGCTGTGATTCGTACGTTCAACCTGCCAGAAGTATTCAATCATCGTGTTCTTGAAGAAGCGGACCAAATCCCGACAGAGGCTGAGGCAGATGAAATCGCCAGAAGAGAAGATTTTAGAAATGAAACTGTGATCACCATAGATGGGAAGGATGCAAAAGATCTAGACGATGCCATTCACATCAAAATGACGGACAATGGCAATTATGAGCTTGGGGTGCATATAGCTGATGTCACTCATTATGTCAAAGAAAATTCCAAAATTGACAAAGAGGCACTCAACCGTGCAACAAGTGTGTACTTACTTAATCGTGTAATTCCAATGCTTCCTGAAAGATTATCCAACGGAATTTGTAGTCTTAACCCAAAAGTCAACCGATTGGTTCTATCTTGCATCATGGAAATCGATCCAAACGGAGACGTGGTCAATCATCGAATTGCAGAAGGTGTCATCAAGACTGTAGAACGTATGAATTACGATGATGTTTCGGATATTCTCGAAGGATCGTTCACACCTGATCTTAAGGAAAAATACAGTTACCTCGAAGAGGACCTGGGTCATATGAAAGATTTGGCCGACATTCTATTCAAGAAGAGAGAACGTCGTGGAGCGATAGATTTTGATTTCGCAGAAACCAAGATTTCTCTTGATGGCGATGGCAAACCGATTCATGTGGGCAAAGTGGAAAGACGTGTTGCGCATAGATTGATCGAATCATTCATGTTAGCTGCAAATGAGACCGTCGCTGAGCATATGTTCTGGCTTGAACTTCCGTTCGTCTACAGAATCCATGAGGATCCAAAACCTGAAAAGATTGAGGCGCTCAATAAATTCCTTTACCATTTCGGTTACAAGATCAAAGGTGGACCAGACGATATACATCCGAAAGCCATTCAAGCATTGATTGAAGAAGTGGAAGGCAAAAAAGAGGAGCATGTCATCAGCAAGCTCACACTCAGATCACTCAAGCAAGCGAAATACTCACCTCACAATGAGGGACACTTCGGACTTGCAGCCAAATATTACTGTCACTTCACTTCGCCGATCAGACGATATCCGGATCTTCAGATCCATAGAATCATCAAGGAAATGCTGGTTGGCAAGTTGAATGAGAAACGCATCGCAGACCTAAAGAAAATTGTCGACGCTGTGTCTATACAAAGTTCAGAAAAAGAACGCAACGCAGAACTTGCTGAACGTGAAGTAGATGACATGAAAATGGCTGAATACATGGTTCAGTTCATCGGAGAGACGTTTAGTGGTGTCATCTCGACCATCACGTCATTTGGTATGTTCGTCGAACTGGAGAACACTGTGGAGGGTCTCATCAGGCTTGAAAATTTGGATGATGATTACTATGTCTATGATGAATCCAGGATGCAACTTGTCGGTGAGCGTACGAAGAAATTATTTGAACTCGGTGGAGAAGTGGAAGTTGTTGTTATCGGCGCTAGTCCGGAACTCAGACAAATCGACTTTGAACTCGCATAATAAGGGTAGGTCAGCAATGAGAAAACTAATAGTCAGTGACATCGATGGAACTTTGCTCAGAAACGACAAATCCATCTCAGATGTGACAAAAAATAAAGTTCTTGATCTGATTGAAGAAGGACATCTGTTTGCAATCGCCACCGGTCGCATGCACGGTGCTGGGAGAATCATCACACAAACTCTCGATTATGACGGATACCTCATCTCGTGTAACGGTGCGGTGGTCAAGCATTTGAAAACAGGTGAGCTCATACAGGCGATTGAACTCAATAAGGAAATTGCCAAAAATGTCGTGGAGATCTGCAAAAAACATGACGCTTATTTTCATCTATATGATATCGAGGACATTTACGCAGAGAAGCATGAGCATTTGGCAAAGAAATACAGCGATGAAATGGAAAAGTTGCCGGAAGCCTTCAAATTTGGAGTTCATTTCGTTAATGACGTCCTTGAGATCATCGATAAAGTTCCTGTATACAAAATCGGTCTATACAGCGAAAAGCCCGAAGTATTCACTCAGGTAATGTTTGAAATCAATCAGCTTAAGGGCGTGGAGACCTGCAAATCACTTACGACATCCTTTGATGTCATGGCAAGCGGTGTCACCAAGGCGACAGGCATCGAAGCGATACGCTCTCACTTCGGTATTCCTATCGAAGACGTCATCGCACTCGGTGACAACGAAAACGATATGGATATGATCGGGTATGCGGGTGTTGGCGTCGCCATGGAAAATGCGACTCCTGAACTCAAAGCCATCGCAAATTTTGTCACCAAAAGTAATGAAGATGATGGACTGGTTTACGCACTAGATCAATTTGTAAAATAGATTCCGATAGTGTGAACCAGATATTAAATTAATATGACATGCGTTGAAGTGGCACCTTATTTGTGCTAAAATAACTAGTGCAGCCCCATGGTTGCGATTCTTTGAAAGGAGGCATGCAATGGCCGAACTTAAATTACTAGCTCAAAACAAAAAAGCCAGACATGACTACTTCATCGAAGAAACGTACGAGGCTGGCATTGAGCTGTTTGGAACCGAAGTAAAGTCGATTCGAAATGGAAAGGTGAGTATCAAAGAAGCCTATGCTGAAGTAAAAAACGGAGAAATCTTCGTTCTCGGTATGAATGTGACCCCATATGATTATGGAAACATCCACAATCAGGATCCAATCAGAACGAGAAAGCTACTCCTTCATAAGCGTGAAATCAACAAGATACAGGCACTCACCACCAGAGAAGGCTATACGCTGGTGCCACTACGCGTGTATTTAAACGGCAGGGGCCTCATCAAGGTCGAACTTGCCGTCGCAAAAGGTAAAAAGCTTTATGACAAGCGGGATACCATAGCGAAAAAGGATTCAGAAAGACGTATCCAAAAGGCCATAAAGGCCTACAACCAGTAACACCCCATACGAGGGGATGTAATGGTTTCGACAGGGATGACGATCTTTTTTAAGCGAGCCGTGTTTCTTGATCTGGGGTACACGTTAAAGAACTGGATCACTTAAACACAAACGCAAACAATAAATTTGCATTAGCAGCGTAAGCTGCGTCACCTCTTGGCCTTGTCTCAGCCGCTGAGAATCCGTGACCTAACCCCTGCTGGGGCCTCGGTATATGATGCTTTTCTAATCTAATGCTGTAGTACAATAGAAATAGCCTATGGACTTGTGTGTCGTTACACGTGACCTGTGGCGAAACCTTAATTAGCGACTGCGCTCGGAGAAAGTGAAAGTGAATTGTTTTTGGACGGGGGTTCGACTCCCCCCATCTCCACCAATGAAATGGACCGCCTTAGGCGGTCTTTTTTCGTTGGTGGAGATGGGGGGAGGTCGAACCCCGAGAGGGTGAAGCGAAAAAATCGTAAAACGATTTTTGTAGCGAAACTCGAGCGAAGCGAGAGGCGCTGACGCGAAGCGGCTGCTCGACTCCCCATATTGATGTGCTTGGATCTTGCATGATCGGAGCGACCCTGGTGGA
>JAIOSU010000143.1 GCA_021107455.1 Clostridiales bacterium
TCCATCTCTTCCTCAGTCAATTCCCTATACTCACCAAGCGTCAACTCGGGATCGAGGTCAAGCCCACCCATTTTTATTCTTTTCAAATAAAGCACGTTCTTGCCGACACTTTCAAACATACGCTTTACTTGATGGAACTTGCCCTCATAAATGACGAGCTCAATCTCTGATATTCCAGATTCATTCACATCAATCACTTTAAGCTCAGCAGGTTTACATAAATAATCGTCTTCAAGTGTGACTCCCGATCTAAAAAGTTCAATATCTTTTTCGTCTACTGGTTGATCAATTTTAGCATAGTAGGTTTTCGGGACGTGCTTTTTCGGAGATAATAAATTGTGCGAAAGTGCACCATCATTTGTAAGAATGAGAAGCCCTTCGGTATCAATGTCCAATCTTCCTACCGGAAAGAGGTTCATGTTGCTCCATGGTTCCTCAAGTAGATCCACAACAGTTTGATGTCTATGGTCATCAGTCGCTGAAATGACCCCTTGTGGTTTGTTCATAATGAGTGTGGCATATTTCTGATACTTCACCGGCTTGCCTTCATAAAGGATTTCATCCGTTTCCACATCCACTTTCTCTTTTCCATATTTCATGACGACCCCGTTGACTTTGACCCAACCATATCTTAGGGCATCGTTCATTTCTTTTCTCGATCCCAATCCCATGTTTGAAAGCAGTTTGTCGAGTCTCATTTTTTCTCCCATTGTTTCCTCCTATTGCATTCTCCAAGATACGGGATACATGTTTTTAAGCGTACCCCTGTTGATTTTTGCCCATCCTATTGGAAATCCATCCGTACAAACCAAATGAACTCCTTCTGTTGTTATATCCAGATGTATAGTTTCACCTTTCAGATATTTTATTGCATTAATTGAATCAGATGGAAGATCCACAATCGGTTCAAAATCCGACTTTTTGAGATATAAAGCAAGCGCCTGACTGGGAGTAAATCGTTCTTTCTTAAGTTCTCCCACCAAAAGTCCTTCCCTCACTACACGAATACCTCCAAGAGGAAGTTTTTTATTCGGTTTTAAGTAAATGCGATCTTTTTCAGTGGTGAAATGTCCATTAAGCGCTTTCGTTTTGAAATGGGATGCTATAAAATCCTTAAGCAAAGGATGAGGATCATTGGATTCATATTCCTCCAAATCCACACCTTCAAGTGTTCCATCCGTCCATAAACTGCTGATGAAATGTCCTTCCCCTTTGTGAAGATGGGGCCAAATATGTGCCATGTGTCCATCCACACTTATGGAAGGGACCAGAATCGGTTTTTCAATGAAGCAGTTATAGTCACTGATCAGATGTTTTATTTGCTCTTCATTCTCCATCTGAGAAAAAGTACATGTTGAATAAACGATTTTCGAATTCGGTTTTGTCAAACGATTCAAATTGTCGATGATCTCCCTTTGAATGACCTGACACTCCTCAGGTCCAAATGTTTCCCAAGACTTTACAGCCTTTCTATCTTTTTTGAACATTCCTTCACCGGAACATGGGGCATCCACCAGCACCGCATCAAAGCAATTCCCCATACGGCTCGCAATTCTCGATGGAGCTTCATTGATTACAACGACATTTCTGAGTCCATATTTTTCAACATTCCTAACTATAGCTTTTATCCGACTGTCATTGATGTCGTTTGAGACTAAAATTCCCGACTCGCCTATGGCAGCGGCTATTTGCATCGATTTGCCCCCCGGAGCTGCGCAAAGATCTATGCAGACATCTCCTCTTGATGGCTCTAAAATGTTGACTGGCGCCATTGCAGAGGGTTCTTGAATATAATAAAGCCCTGCGTGGTAATAAGGATGCTTTGTTACCGGATCTTCAATATTATAGTAAAATCCGTCTTTAGTCCACGGTATAGGTTTCAGTGGATATGGAAACAATTCCAAAAAATCGGATACGGAAATTTTTTCTGTATTGACTCTCAACCCTGTGAAGACTGGCTCGTCAAACGATTGCTCGAATGCTTCATAGTCGTCACCTAGTGTCTTTCTCATCCGATCTATGAATACTTCTGGAAATTTCATCAATTATGCTCCTATTCTACTGGCATTTTCAAATGACATGCTTTATAATATCATATATAGCAGGATAATGTTAATACCCTTGTAATCAAGATTTGCACTTAATTCATACAAAGGGAGTGATCAAGTGCCATTAGTAACATCAAAAGAAATGTTTAAAAAAGCCTACGAAGGCGGTTATGCGGTAGGTGCTTTCAACGTAAACAACATGGAAATCATCCAAGGAATCGTTAAAGCAGCTGCGGAAACAAAATCACCTGTGATTCTTCAAGTATCAGCTGGTGCCAGAAAATATGCAAGTCCAGTATATTTGAAAAAATTGGTGGAAGCCGCATTAATCGAGAATCCTGAACTGGATATCGTATTACATCTTGACCACGGTGAAGATTTTGAAATTTGCAAATCATGTATCGATGATGGTTTTACATCAGTTATGATCGATGGTTCACATCATTCATACGAAGAGAACGTAGCGCTCACCAAGCGCGTTGTCGAATATGCTCATGCTAGAGGTGTTGTCGTTGAGGCTGAACTAGGAAGACTTGCCGGTATCGAAGATGCTGTAAATGTTTCTGCGGAAGACGCAACCTACACTGATCCAGATCAAGCAGTTGATTTTGTAAAACGTACAGGCTGTGATTCACTTGCGATTGCAATTGGAACTAGCCACGGTGCATACAAGTTCGCAGCGGATTCAGACCCTAAGCTCGATATAGAGCGTCTTTACCTGGCTTCCCACTTGTTCTTCACGGTGCATCCTCAGTTATTCCTGAGTATGTGACTATGTGCAACGAGTTCGGTGGTGAACTTAAAGATGCAAAAGGCTGTCCTGAATCCATGCTTCGTGAAGCTGCTCAGTATGGCGTTTGTAAAATCAATATCGATTCAGACTTAAGACTTGCTATGACTGGTGTCATCAGAAAGCAATTCGCTGAAGACCCAAGCAATTTCGATCCAAGAAAATATTTATCTCCTGCTAGAGATGCTATCTACGGAATGGTTAAGCATAAGATCCTTAACGTATTAGGTAGCAACCAAAAATAAAAAATGCTGATTAAAGGGCTTTTGCAGCCAACCTGCAAAAGCCCTTTTTTCGTTACATTTTTGTTGGTTCCGGATAGTCCACACCACCAAGTTCCACTGTGACTTCTTTGATACGTTGATCAACAACCGGACGATCATTGTATCCCGTTTTGACTGTAGCGATTTCATCTACCACTTCAATACCTTCGACAACTTTTCCAAAAGCCGCATACTGACCATCAAGATGAGGTGAATATTCATGCATAATGAAAAACTGACTTCCAGCTGAGTTCGGACTTTGCGATCTCGCCATGGACAATACGCCTTTGTCATGTTTGAGGTTGTTCTGAACACCATTTGTGATGAACTCCCCTTTGATGCCATAACCTGGGCCGCCCATTCCTGTACCATCCGGGCATCCACCTTGAATCATGAAACCCTTGATTACACGGTGAAAAACGAGGCCGTTATAAAACCCTTTTTGTACCAAGCTAATAAAATTGTTTACCGTATTCGGAGCGATCTCCGGATACAGTTCGATTTTGATGGTCTTTCCACTCTCGAGTGTCATCGTCACCATTGGATTATTTGCCATATGCTACCTCCTGAATTTTACGACCCTACTTGTCGTTCTATGAATATATCTTTTTCGTTGACTTCAAAAATACCGTTGACCAAATCCCACACGTCGTATTTCCCCTTTTTTTCTGATGAGGATATAGGTATGATGATTCCATCGTCTTCCATTTGAAGCTCACTTTTTATGATCTTCAGTTGTTTATCGATTTGTTGCTTGCTCAATTTGTCGGTTTTAGTCGCAATGACTATCCCACTGAATCCGGAAGCTCTGATCCATTCATACATCTGTTTGTCCTCACCGGACGGCTTGTGTCTGATGTCCACCAGCTGGAATACCTCAAGCAGATTCTCGCGTGATTCCAAGTAAGTCTCAATGATTTTTCCCCAGGTCGCCTTCTTTTCCTTTGATACTTTGGCAAAGCCGTATCCTGGTAGGTCGACGAATCTGAAAAGACCATCGATGTCATAAAAATTGACAAGTTGCGTCTTACCTGGAGTGGAACTTGTTTTCGCAAGCCCTTTTCTGTTAAGAATCATGTTGATCATCGATGATTTCCCGACATTGGATCTTCCCGCAAATGCGATTTCAGGCAATTCATCATCCGGATATTGTGATTTCGCCACTGCACTGATTACAAATTGGCTGTTTTTTATCTTCATTTTTTTAACTCCTCTTTCACGAGTGCGTGTTCAAGGACTTCATCCATGCTCTTTACAGCCACAAATTCAATTTCCTTTTTAATGGTCTCCGGAATATCTTCCAGATCTTTGAGGTTCTCATATGGGAAAAGAATTTTCTTTATGCCGGCACGTTTCGCAGCAAGTGCTTTCTCTTTGAAACCACCTATTGGAAGCACGCGACCACGGAGAGTAATCTCACCTGTCATGGCGACAAAACGGTTTACTGGTATTCCGGATAACGCTGAAATCATGGCCGTTGCCATAGTGATTCCTGCAGATGGACCGTCTTTTGGAATCGCACCTTCTGGAATATGCACATGCATGTCAAGCGTCTCGTAGAAATTCTCTTCAATCCCATACTTCGCAGCGATGGTTCTAATGTACGATAGTCCGGCTTGTGCGGATTCCTTCATCACATCTCCCAGTTGTCCTGTGAGCTGCAATTTTCCTTTACCCTTCATGGTGTTGACTTCAATAGAAAGTGTATCTCCACCGACAGTTGTCCATGCGAGTCCTGTGACTATTCCGATTTGATCTTCTTCAGCGATCAAGTCATAGTGATATTTGGACTTGCCGAGATACTTGTCGACATTCTTTTCAGTGATCCTTACGGTTTTGACTTCACCTTTTACAACCCTGACTGCAGCTTTTCTACAAATGTTGGCAATCTTTCTCTCAAGCTCACGAACACCGGATTCTCTAGTGTATTTTCTGATGAGCTCTAATAGTGCTTCATCTGAGAGCGATAGACTCGATTTCGCCATACCATGCTCTTCCATTTCCTTAGGAACCAGATATTTCTTGGCGATATTGAGTTTTTCATATTCTGTATAACCTGAAACTTGAATGACCTCCATACGGTCAAGAAGTGGTCTTGGAATAGTCATGAGTGAGTTGGCTGTAGTTATGAACATGACTTTCGACAGATCGAAAGGCACTTCCAAATAATGATCTGTGAATTCCTTGTTTTGCTCCGGATCGAGCACTTCAAGTAACGCAGACGCCGGATCGCCTCTGAAGTCACTGGAAACCTTGTCAATCTCATCAAAAAGGAATACAGGATTTTTTGTGCCCGCTTCTTTGATACCATTGATGATTCGACCAGGAATCGCGCCGATGTATGTTCTTCTGTGTCCTCTGATCTCAGCCTCGTCTCTCACACCACCAAGTGACATTCTTACGAACTCACGATTAAGTGATCTGGCGATAGACTTGGCTATGGAAGTCTTACCTACACCTGGAGGTCCAACCAAACAAATGATGGGACCTTTCATGCTGTGGGTCAGATCTCTTACAGCGAGGTACTCCACGACTCTTTCTTTGACACTTTCAAGACCAAAGTGATCTTCATCAAGAATAGCTTGAGCTTTTACCAGATCGATTTCATCCTTAGTTTCTTTTTTCCATGGTAGATCAAGAATCCAATTGACATAACTTCTTATGACACCACTTTCCGCAGAAGATGGGGATAATCTTGAATATCTATCGATTTCATTAGAAACTTTCTTTTCGATTTTTTTGGATAGTCTCAACTTCTTGAGTTGTTTTCTCATCACTTCTATTTCGTCTTCTTGTGCTTCCTCTTCACCAAGTTCATCTCTGATGGCTTTGATCTGCTCACGAAGATAGTATTCTTTTTGAGATTTGTTGATCTGATTTTTTACCTTGTCGTTGATGTTTTTCTCAACTTCCAAAATTTCAATCTCAGTCAAAAGGATTTTGAGCAAATGCTCAAGACGCTCTTTGACATCAATGGCGTTGATCAGTTCTTGTTTTTGTTCAGTCTTAAGTGTGATCTGAGCTGCGATGATGTCTGATAATCTACCAGGTTCATCGATTGCGGACACAGATAGGATGACATCAGGACTGACACGGTTACTGATGGCAATGTACTTTTCAAATGCGGTAATGGCACTTCTCATTAGTGCTCGTGTTTCTTTGTCTATTTCAAGGCTGTCGAGATACGTCTTCACTTCCACACGGAAATAGGGCTCTTCTTCAGTAATGAGTTCCACTTCTGCACGTTGAATACCTTCCACCAAAACTCGGATTGCATCACCCGGTAGTTTTAGCATTTGTTTGATTTTACAGATGGTACCTACTTTATAAAAGTCTGTCGATTCTGGAGAGTCGTTGTCGATATCAAATTGTGTTGTTAAAAATATTCTTTGGTCTTTAGCCATTGCAGCTTCGAGTGCTTTTATCGATTTTTTTCTACCCACGTCAAAATGTAGTACCATATATGGGAATATGGAAAGTCCTCTGAGTGGAATCAATGGCAAATTGATGACTTTATTTTCAGTTTCCATGCAATCACCTCTTTCTTCTACGATATTCATACCCCTTTTGGAGAAATTAAACGAAAGAACGAGCTTCCGCTCGCCCTTATTGTTTTAGGATACACTTTCTTTACTTTCTTTGGTTGCTTTGCTTTTTGATGTATCTTTTGACGAGTCCATAAGGACAAGAGTCGGCAATTGATGATTGTGTATTGTCTCTTTGGTGACTATGCATTTTTTGATGTCATCTCTTGAAGGAATCTCATACATGATTTCCATCATGATGTTCTCAAGGATTGATCTCAAACCACGGGCACCAGTCTTACGTTCTATCGCAAGTTTGGCAACTTCCACCAAAGCCTCATCATCAAATTCGAGCTCGACGGAATCGAGTTTCAACATCTTCTGATATTGCTTGATAATAGCGTTTTTAGGCTCTTTGAGGATTCTGACCAAGGCTTCCTGGTCGAGTTCGTGTAGGGAAACCACTACTGGTACCCTGCCGACAAACTCAGGAATCAAACCGAACTTGAGTAAATCTTTTGGCTCGATTTTATCAAAAAGTTCACCAAGTGAAACGTTCTTTTTGCTTGTGACGGTCGCGCCGAATCCCATGGCTTTTTCACTTATTCTTGATTTGATGATAGAGTCCATGCCATCAAAGGCACCCCCTACAATAAACAGAATATTAGTGGTATCCACTTGCAGGAATTCCTGATGCGGATGCTTTCTACCACCTTGTGGTGGAACATTGGCAACAGTACCTTCTATAATTTTGAGAAGAGCTTGTTGAACGCCTTCTCCGGAAACATCACGCGTAATCGAAGGATTTTCCGATTTGCGTGTGATTTTATCGATTTCATCGATGTAAATAATGCCCTTTTGTGCACGTTCGATGTCATAATCTGCAGCTTGAACAAGCTTCAAAATGATGTTTTCGACATCTTCGCCAACATAACCGGCTTCTGTCAAAGCTGTGGCATCTGCAATGGCAAACGGCACATCGAGAATTTTGGCCAGAGTCTGTGCGAGCAGCGTTTTACCCGAACCTGTAGGACCAATCAAAAGGATATTGCTCTTTTGAAGTTCCACTTCATCTTCTTCGGTTTCAGATTGAATGCGTTTGTAATGATTGTACATTGCCACGGAAAGTGTTTTTTTGGCACGTTCCTGACCAATCACGTAGGCATCTAGAATCGCTTTGATTTCAGAAGGTTTTGGAAGTTCCTCAATAGTCCATTCCAAAAGATCGTCGCCTTTATAAATGGCGAGTTCCTCTTCCAATATCTCATTGCAAAGTTCAATGCACTCATCACAAATGTAGACATTTGGACCAGCAATCAAACGCTTTACTTGCTCTTGACTTTTGCCGCAGAAAGAACACTTCAAAGTCGGTTTATCCATTTCTTACCTCATTTCCAATTACTATCTCTTTGTAAAAACCTTGTCTATAAGACCATATGCAACTGCTTCTTCTGCTGTCATAAAGAAATCTCTGTCTGTATCTTTTTCAATTTGCTTTAAAGGTTTGCCTGTCTTTTGACTTAAAATATTGTTCAAGTCTTTTCTCAATTTTATGATTCTGTCCGCTTGGATTTTGATATCTGATGCTTGTCCTCTCGCGCCACCCAGTGGCTGATGGATCATCACTTCAGCGTTCGCAAGCGCATATCTTTTGCCTTTTTCACCAGCTGCGAGCAGGAACGCTCCCATACTTGCCGCCATGCCTACACAAATGGTTGAGACATCAGGTTTGATGTACTCCATTGTGTCAAATATTGCCATACCGGCAGTGATGGATCCACCCGGGCTGTTGATGTAGATGCTGATATCCTTGTCTGGATCTTCTGCTTCTAGAAACAAGAGTTGAGCGATGACTACATTTGACATATAATCGTCGATTTCTCCACTTATGAACACAATTCTATCCTTTAAAAGTCTGGAATAGATATCATAAGATCTCTCGCCCTTGCTTGTTTGTTCTATTACATAAGGAACATAATTTGCCATTTAACACCTCCTGCCGGTCATTAGACCAACTTTGCTTGACTTACTAGGAAATCAACTGCTTTCTTTGATTTCAAATTCTCTTTCAGATATTCAAAATCATTTTGCTCGAATATTTTTCTGGTTTCATCTACGGATTTATTCTGAATTTCAGCGATTCTAGCTATTTCAGCATCGATTTCAGCTTCAGTCACTTCAAGGTTTTCTTGCTCTGCTACTTTTTCGATGACCATACCTGTTTTGACACGCATGAGTGCGTCAGGTCTCATTTGAACTTTAAGATCGTCGATTTTTCCACCTGTGAACTGAATGTATTGCTCAAGGCTCAATCCTTGATATTTGAGTTGTTGATCGAAATCTCTAAGCATCCCGTCAACTTCACCGTCTACCATTTTCTCTGGGATTTCAACCTCGAGTAGTCCAGCGACAGCTTCAATGACTTTATCTCTTTGAGCAGCTTCAGCGCTGTCTTTTGATGATTCCTCAAGTTCTTTTTTAATGCTCGCTTTGTATTCATCAAGAGTATCGAATTCTGAAACATCTTTTGCGAACTCATCATCTAGAACCGGTAATTCCTTCATTTTTATATCATTTACATTTACAATGAAAATTGCTTCTTTGCCAGCGAGTTCCTCTGAATGATATGTCTCAGGGAACGTGACGTTCACTTTGACTTCTTCTCCGACTTTAGCGCCGATCAATTGCTCTTCAAATCCAGGAATAAATTTATTTGAACCGATTTCGAGTTCTTGGCCTTCTGCTGTACCACCATCAAATTGGTGTTCTCCTACAAAGCCTTTGTAATCGATGATAGTAGTGTCGCCGTTTTCTACCGCACGGTCTGTGACACTAACTAGTCTCGCGTTCATGTTTCTTGTCTTTTCTAGCTCTTCCATCAACATTTCTTCTGTGACTTCAGCGTTGATTTTTTCTACTTCAATGCCTTTGTATCCTTCAAGTGTGAACTCAGGAGCCACTGTAACAACAGCTGTAAATACGAGACCTTTACCGGCTTCGATTTCCTCGATGTCAATATCAGGTCTAGCAACTGGTTCAACACCTAGTGTGTCTAGTGCGATTCCATAATGTTCCGGTAAAAGTGCATTGACTGCTTCTTCATAAAACACGCCTTCACCGTAATGCTTTTCGATGATGCTTCTAGGTGCTTTGCCCTTTCTGAAGCCTGGAATGTTGAATTTACCTTTGCTTTTGTTGTATTCTGCTTGAACTGCCTTTTGAAATGCTTCATCTGAAACAGTGATTTTCATCGTTACTTCACTGTTTTCCTTTTTTACGATCTCATAATTCATTTGATTGCCTCCCAACTATTTCTACTGGATCCTCCAGTAATTTTCAATTTCATCTATTTTTACAAAAAAATGCTCATTAACCCAATAATCGTACCTTATTTGGTCAAAAAAGTAAAGTTTAATACCGAAAATCAATATAATTATACCTTAAATGCGCCATCAAACAACCCTTTCTTGCAAAATTTAATGGATTGTTATAAACTATTCACATTCCGTTTACAACTTACAATTTTTAACATTTGGACAGGAGAGAAAATGTCATTCGATTCACTCACAAACGACCAACGAACAGCCGCATCGCACTTTGAAGGACCCGCACTGACACTTGCAATTCCGGGGAGTGGAAAAACCACCCTACTGATTCATAGATTGATCCACCTCGTAACAGAGCACGATGTGTCACCCGACAGGATTTTGACCCTGACTTTTTCAAAAGCTTCAGCTGAGGATATGAAAAACCGTTACAGGTCGATTGCGAAGGCCGGTTACGATTACAACTTCACCTTCATGACCATACACAAATTCGCATTTGGAATCTATAAACTCTATTCCAGTAAAACAGGCAGACAGATGCGACTGATTGATGAGGGCGGAGAAAAATTTAGAATCCTATCTGGCATCTTCAAAAAACATCAGGATGAAAAACTTGGTGATGATGAATTTGAAACGCTTTCAAGTCAGATCGGACTCATATATAATCTCAAGCTCAAAAGAGAAGATGCCGAACCTGGACGATTTGAATGGGACAATATTTTTGACATGGCAGAAGATTATCATAGGTATAAACGCAAACACAATTGCTTTGATTTCGATGATATGCTATTGGACGCCATAAAAATATTGAGGAAAAATCCCACCCTGCTATGTTCTATCAGGGAACGATATGCATTTGTTCAAGTGGATGAGGCACAAGACACCTCAAAACTTCAATACGAGCTCATTGAACTCATTGCCGGTGAACATAACAATTTGTTTCTTGTGGCTGATGATGATCAATCCATTTATGGATTCCGGGGTGCTTATCCCGATTATCTTCTGGACTTTCCAAAAAAATATCCTGGCGCAAAACTCTATCATCTCTCCATCAATTTCAGATCTGATGCAAATATCGTAAGGACCGCAGAGGGTCTGATCGGATATAATTTGAACAGATATGACAAGCCCATGAAAGCAAACAAACCTGCTGAAATAAAACCTTCAGTCATATTGTTTGAAGATTTGTACAAACGTAATGCCTATTTAGTTTCTTCAATTGAAAAGAATCCTTCAGAAAGAGCGATTCTTTACAGAAACAAAGTATCCGCACTCAGCATCATGGATACTCTGTCGAGAAATGGAATCGCATTTGACATTAAAGACCCTCCACTAGGTGAACTCAATCACTGGATGCTTCAGGATTTGCTGTCTTTTTTCAATTTGATGCTCATCCCGCAGGACCTTGAAAGTTTTTCACGTGTCGCATTCAAAATGAATGGGTTCATTTCACGGGAAATGCTTGATTTTGTAAGGGCCAACCACCGAGGTAGAGATGTGTTCTCAATTCTGGTCGACATCCCATTTCTGATGGATTATCAGACGAGGACTCAGGAAAGACTTAAAGCCCAATTTTACGAACTCTCAAGATTGAGACCATTTGACGCCAGACATTATATTGAAACCGAACTTGGGTATCTGGATTATCTCAAAAAAAATACTGACAGGCATGGAATGACCATGCACTTCGCAAGAACCAGACTGGACGCCTACAAGGCCATAGCGAAACCACTCAAAACAGCATTTGATTTCATTACACGAGTTGAATCACTTAAGACCATTTTATCCGAATCCAGAAACTCAGGAAGCGCCATAACATTATCGACGATTCACGGCTCAAAAGGACTTGAATTTCAAAACGTCAGTATGATCGATGTGAATCCAAAAACATTTCCAGGCTTCAAAGCGACAGAAAACGGCGCTCTTGAAGAGGAACGCCGCCTATTTTATGTAGGTCTCACCAGAGCTAAATCCAGTTTTGAACTTTTGCATGTTGAGTTTGTCAACGGCTCGTTCAATCCAAACTCAAAATTCATCGATGAACTCATCAGTCAGCCGCTCACGGACCACCTTACCAATCACATCACCGGAAAAACCGCGACCAGCTAAAAACATGGAAAACTTCTGATACATTTTATTTTTATAAGCATAATCCGACTTAAGGCGATCCCAATCAATGGTTGTGGTCGCCATCTTTTTGTCCAGAACCAACCGCGCCACTTCATCGGACTCAGGTACGTCCTCCAAACTCTCAAAAGCTTTTTCAATGTCTTCAGGAGCAACACCTTTTTGCTTTAGGTATGCCTTGAGCCTGTACGGACCATAGATTTTTTGCTTGGCTTCAATATAGTAAACCGCAAACTGAACATCATCCAAAAAACCGTTCTCAATCAAAAAATTCAAAACAAGCCTCTGAGTGTTTTCATCGACTTGTTTCTCACCTAATTTTTTTATAATTTCAGCTCGTGACCTCATCTTGAGTGATAATAGATAAAGTGTGTAATTCAGCCATTTTTCATAATATTTTTGATCCAAAAACAACTCCCTTTCAAATCATCTTCTCAGTTTTTTGTTCTCCACCGTGATTTCTATGCTGTCAATTTCAATGATATTGCCATATCCGGTTCCATATGGGTGCATAAAAAATCTGATATTGCCTCGATCCAATTTGTAACTGTTGAGTTTATACTCATCGTTGTTGATTCTATAACTGATTTGATTGGATCTCGTATCAAACACTATCACTTCATTGTACCACTCATCATAAATCGGTGTGATCAACGTATAATTGTTGTTGTACTCCCAATCCGCTGCCAAAAACCTGATAATATCCCTTCCCGGTCTTTCCAGATCACTGGTCAAATCATAATTGTATTCCACCAAAAATACACCATCTCCAAGAGATGTGAACCATTCACCGTCAGTAGTCTCAGGCAAAAGTTCAATATCAGATGTCTGATACATGGCGATACCACCTGAAAAAGTATCAGTACCGTGCTGGATCTTAACTTTTCTCTTCAGCGTAATGACATCTCCATCCCTGATTTCAATCGGTCTCGTCAACATGTATGGCATGATGCCGTTGACATCTGAAGACAACTTGACTGTGCCTCCGCTGACAGCTACGCTTTCATAAGACCTTTCGAAAGATCCCCATGGACCGACTAGCCAAAAATCACGATCGATTTCTTCTTCGAAATCGAAGACATAGGAAATAATAGGCTCCGGTTCTCTGTTTTTAAAAACCATACTGAATATAAAGAACGTGATAATTAAAAACAAAACGCCTACGACTATTTTTCTCATTGGGTCACATCCTCTTCAACATTTCTTCCACATCTTTAAGCCCGATGATAAATTTGTATCTTGGTTTCAGTTTTTCAAAATTGAATTCAAAGATAAATTGAATGGCATCGACAGACTGCCATGTGATTTTGATGTCATCCACCCATGGAGAAAGCTTGATTTCCTGAAGTCTTTCAATCAGAACGCTTCTCAGTCGATTGAGATCCACCATTCGTCCCGGTGTTTTTTTCAAATAATTGAAAGTGGAAAGCAAAAGAGCATCCCTGACTTTCTTAAAAATAATAAATTGTCTCATGCTGTTGTAAAACTCCACTGATATGAAAATCAGAAAAGTAATGACCCCTGCAATCATAACATTCAATAACATAATCTTAACTCCCATCTTTATCAATCAACGAAAGCGTCACTGATATTATCGTCACATTTACTCAGTACCTTTAGAATACACCAATCTCCTAAGTTCGTCCAGTTCGTCCTTGCTAAGATGACGCCATTTCCCTTTTGGCAAATCATTAAGCATTATATTTATTACCCGAATTCTTCTCAGTTTAACCACTTCATAACCAAGAGCCTCACACATTCTTCTGATTTGCCTGTTGAGTCCCTGAGTCAAAACAATAGAAAATGTGGAATGTCCCGTCTGCTTCACTTCACACGATCTTGTAAGTGTATCTAGAATTTCCACCCCGTTACTCATACGGTGAATGAACTCTTCTGTACAAGGTTTGTTCACAGTGACAACATACTCTTTCTCATGATAATACCGCGCTTTGAGTATGCCATTGGATAATTCTCCATCGTTGGTGAGCAAAATCAGCCCTTCCGAATTTTTATCAAGTCTTCCCACTGGAAAAATGCGGGTAGGAAAATTGATATAATCGATGATATTGTCTTTCACATCTCGGTTTGAGGTGCATTCCACTCCGATTGGTTTGTTGAATGCTATATAGACTTTCTCCGAACCACCCTGAACAACTCTGCCACCGAAGAGAACCTCATCCTCAGGACTGACTCTGGACCCAAGAGTCGCTGGTTCACCGTTGATCACAACGTTGCCCGATTCAATTTGACGGTCCGCCTCACGTCTTGAGCAGATGCCGGCGTCACTTAAAAACTTGTTGATTCTCATAAAAGCTCTCCTAAATTTTTGAGTTGGATGGATAATGTGCCATCCGGGTGATTGATAATTTCCAAATTTTCACCATTCGCAGTATAGTCATAAGGCAAAATAATCTCTACGCCACTGGCGGTTTTGATTTTTTGACTTCTTTTGATTTTTTTCTTATGGGTTTCGTCCACAACCCAAGTTTTGTCATCGAGGCCTTTTTTTGAGATTTCATCATTATAGGCTTCTCTTTCGGCCGCAGTTTCAAAACATTGCTCCGCTATGGCGTCTGAGGTCACTTCAGCATCGGAATCAATCAACTCGTGAATTGTCGAACGCACTTTTGCCATTTTGACCATATTGTTGTCCTGATATTTTTGGACGATTTTTTCGGCTGTTTTGGTCATTATATCAACCGCTTTTTTAGGCGTCAATACAGATGTGTTCGCAAAAAAAGCATTGGCGATATACGCCCTCTTTTTGCCATCAACTGTCACTACCTTGTCCTTGACATATGCTTTACCAGACATCCAGTCCACGACGAAGCCCTCGTCCACTGTTTGGGTTTTATGCGGAAGCGTCGAAACGTGTCTGATGATTTTATTCGCAATTGCCTGACCTTCCATCTCGACCAAATGCACATAAGATGTCTTGAAGTTTAGTTTTATGAACGCCATATATTCTTTGTCTTCACGATCGATCAAAGCACAAATCAGATCGCATGGTTTGATGTCCTCACTTTTTGACATTTCTTCAAGCAGCACATCGGCAACATCGAGTCCAAGCGATGCAAAGCCTGTGGATTGGGATGTCATGATCATTTGATGCGCTTTCATGGTATTGTTAAGTAAAATATCTGAAACATCGTACCCTTCAAAAAAACTTTCAATATGTTTTGCGACGTATTCCTCAATGTCCGCATCAAGTACCATGGGCACCTCGGAGAAGACTTTTGTATCATTTATATAATCGAGTATATGCAAATAACATTCTTTGATCTGGATCAATTCTATTACACACCTTTCTTAAAGACAAACCAGACGGGGCAATTCCGTGCAGCGATTTCCCCTGCGCAAAACTGCCCCGTTTTGTTTGCATGTTTTATTATACTACCTTAAAACGATTGGTTTCCGTTTCCAGTAGACCGGCCATATTTTTGAGTTCCGTGATGCTTGCTGCGATTTCCTCAAAAGTCGCTACTTGGCTCTCAACGCTTTCACCGATTCGCTCAGATGAAGCGACATTGCCTTGCATGACATGTGAAAGTTCATCGATTGCTTTGGCCATTTCCTCTGAAATCATTGATTGTTGATGTGCGCCGTGACTGATATTCGTCATTTTAACTGCTATCGCCTCTATCAGACTGAGAATTTGATTGAAACTCACGCTGGTATCATTGGCTTCGCTGACACTAATATCCACAAGCGTTTGCTCTTTGATCATGGTTTCACTCGCACCTTTTATATCCTTAGAGATTTGAGAGATGATGTCATTGATTTTGAAAGCCGAACCTTTGCTCTGCTCCGCCAATTTTCTGACCTCTTCCGCCACAACCGAGAAACCTCTTCCATGTTCTCCCGCTCGGGCCGCCTCTATGGAGGCATTGAGTGCAAGAAGTGATGTCTGTTCTGCTATGGCATTGATCATATTGACTATGCCAACAATTTCTTCGGATGACATTTTCAGGGCACCGATGACACCTGCCATGGATTCTGTCGAGTTCTTCACTTGTCCAATGCTGTTCACCACTTTTGATAGCTTCTCCACGCCGTTTTTCGATGCAGATAGCACTTGTTTGGAATCACTTGCCACAGCATCGGCTTCCTTAGAAATCATTTGGGCGCTGCTGGAAAGCTCCTCTATGCCGGCAGTGGTCTGCTCAACAACACTTGCGCTGTTTTGTAGGCCATCAACCATGTTCCTGACTTCAAAATTGACCTGTTCTATACTCTCGTTAGCCTGTTCTATGGCTTCGTGAATTTCATCCGTATAGTTTGTGAGTGAAGCTGCACTAGCTTTCACCTGAATCACAACGTTTCTGATTTTCATGACAAATTGATTGAAGAGTTTGGCAAGAGTGCCGATTTCTTCTCTAGTATTGATATTCAGTTCTTTTGTCAGGTCACCTTCACCGTCTGAAATGTCACTGAGCATCTTGTTCACGTTTGTAAGTGGTTTTGAGATAATGTTCGAAAGTATAACAGCAAACCCTATAGCAACCAAAGTGATTATTGCGACTGTAAGAAGAAGCATCATCATGGTTCCAGCTATTTGATCTTCAAGTCTTTGCTTGATACTGTCATTGAAGATGTCTGCCATGTCAGTTGCTTCTGCGCTCAAAGCCCCGATTTTAGCAAATAAACCTTCACTTTCGTTCCTTCCAATAACATTGTCGATTTCCACAAGTTCAAGGAATTTGTCGGTATACCCAGTTGCGATCCCTCTGTACTCATCTTTGAACTTTTGGGTGTAATCTCCTAAAGCCACCTGGGTGTTTGGATACCCCAGTCGATCTGCGATCTGTTTTTGATAGCGTGCTTCTTGGGTATACAAGTAGTTGATGTGAGCCAGATCAAGATTGGCAAGTGCTTTCACCAGATTTTCATCTTGTGGTAGAGACACCAACTTATTTTTGAGCAGTTTTCTTAGCGATTCGATTTCACCGATGACGCCATATTCACCGAATCCACGCTTTTGAATGTTGAGATGCATTTCATTGAAGGTTTGTCTGTAGACTGATAATTTCCCTTCAAGTTTGTAGAGTTGGTCGATAAGGTCTTCATCGTTTTTGATCAACGATGTTTTTCTGAGCTCATCAATCGTCTTTAGAACATTGTTATAGTGTTCACCAAACTCCATACTGCGTTCAGTAGGACTGAGTTGTCCTTCTTGCAGTGTCTGAGCCGCTTTAAAGAATTCTTCATTGGAACGGTCTATGATCACAAAATCCCGTTGCGTCACATTCATTTCTTGTACCGAACTGGCAATGACTGTTTGAGCTTCAATGATAGGAATGTAATCCTTAACGATTCTTCCAATGAAATTGTAAGCAGTTGCAGTGATAAAAATAAGTGAAAGTATGATGACGATAAAACCTATGAATATTTTTTGCCTGATTTTCCAATTTCTAAATTCAAATTTCTTTCCTGACGAATCCTTCATGCGTTTGAAAGTTGTTTTTTTGAGATGAAACCTTTTTTTCTCTCTATTTTTTTTAGGTTTTCTCTCTCTTTTTCCCTTTTTTAATTTCAATCCCTTTCCCACACCTGTGCTGTCAATCTTTCTTTTGAATTTGAACATTGAATCCTCCCCAATATGCCAAATTTTCGGACACCTATAGAACATTATAACCAGTTGTCTCCATTTTATCTATCTCTAAATGCTCATGCCTTTTGATGTAACAAGCAAAAACATTGAAAAATCAATATTCATACCATATAACTTATTTTATTTGCTCCCAAACATAATGGCTTTCATTACTTCCAGATTTTCGAAAAAGACGTCCACGATAACCGGATCCAAATGATTGCCTCTAGAGTTTCTAATGATGTCCAGTGAGTCGTCCAGAGAAAATGCTTCCTTATAAACCCGTTTTGAAGTCAAGGCATCAAACACATCAGCTATTGCGACTATTCGTGCAGATAGAGGTATTTCAGTACCTTTAAGTCCATCCGGATAGCCAGTGCCGTCCCACTTTTCATGATGGTGGCGTGCGATTTCCTCAGCCATTTTATAGAAATCAGGATCAAATGCGGTGAGTCCCATTCTAAGATCTCTAAATATGTCCGCTCCAATGGCCGCATGAGTCTTCATAGTCACCCATTCATCCGGATTGAGTTTACCAGGCTTTTTCAGAACACTGTCAGGGATGCCTACTTTTCCGATATCGTGGGAAGAGGCATTTCGCTCTATTTCGAGTATGAACTTTCGGTCAATTTCATATCCAGGCATTTTTTTAAGTCTCAAACCTTTAGATATTGCAACGGAATATTTGACCATTCTGTTGATATGATCTCCGGTTTCATTGTCCTTCTGATCTACTAGTTCAGAAAAACTCGTTGTGATTTTCGAAAAAATGACCTTTGTGAAATAGGCACGATTTAGAAGCCCTTTTATCTCATATATCAATTTTTCTGCGAGCATCAAATGTTCCTGACCAAAAAAACGCTTTTCTTTGGAGCTGAGGAATACCATCCCAAAAACAGCATCCCCCATCGTCATCGGCAATACGAGATTGGATTTGATGCCTTCATTACTCAGCAGAGCAAGTGCAGGACTCTCTGGACGATTCATAAAATCAAGCTCAAGGTCGGAAGTCATAAACGGTTGTTTATCCACCAACATCTTGGACAGTCTGGACGAACCTATTTCCACCTCGAAACCTGGTCCCAGCAAAACTTCATCATAATTTGAGACGCCATATTCTGCAATCAGCAGGTTTCTGTCATAATCAACAAATGCGATTCCGATTCGATCGATCCCCATGACCTTTTCGAGACTTTCAAAAAGCGATTCGATGACATCGTCAACGATATAATGCTCCAGTAAAATTTCTCTGATCTCAGCAATGAATTTCCTTTCATCAAACAATTGTTTAATGTTGGTTTTCATCTCTTTTTCCTCTTTGAATATGGATTTGACTGTCGGCAGACTCTCAAATTCAAACCGGTTGCTTCCAAGGGCTCTGAAGCTATGGTGTATAAAAATATACTCTTTTGATATGAACCTGATCACTCCGATATTGTAACCGAGAAGCAGGATCAGCAATATGATCAACATGATATTGATGATAGCGTTCAAATCCCCGACAATAGCATCGTTGAGAATACGATGTTCATTTTTTAACCGCAAGCTGAGTTCGGTATTTGATTCCTTGATTGCCTCAAGCGAATCATATGGGATGTCCTCAATTGATGCCACGGACATTATCATAGACAGTTCTTCTGCTTTTGAATTCATCTCATCAAGCAAATTTGAGAGTTCCAGTATGGATTTTCCATGCCTGGTAAGACTCATGGTATTTAGTTTGTCCCAATTGAATTTCAGTCCATCTATTTCGCCCATGATCTCACTTGATTTAAGTTCGAGAATCCCCTTGTTCCTATTGAATGCTTCTTGTAATGCGTCACTTACATCAGGTGTTTCAGACTTCTGAAGTTGTTGATGAATATTGCCCATTACACGTATGGATAGTTCCATTTCGGAGCGTTTTTCAGTGATGGATTCCTCATACGACTGATTCTTTGCAGCATAAGTTCTGACTTCAGGCACAAAATAAAAATTAAGCCAGATCACGAACACAGAAAAGACGACAATTGTAAAAAGACTTAATCTCGTTATTTTTTTAATACTGATCATCTATGTTTACCTCATTTTATATAGTTATAATTTTATATTATAACATATCACGAAGAAAAGTATCTTGACAAATATGATATAATATATCGAGAATTTATCGATAAAGGGGATATACAATTGAAGAATAATTTAAGATTACAAGGACTGGTCTTAGGATTGGTTCTTTTGTTGGCATCCATGGGATTTCTTCTTATAAAATATAATAAATCCGCATCTGCTTGGTATGATGATACCATTTCAAACTTAATGGGCGATCAAGCCCCCAAGACACTAATCGTCGGAAGAACACTTGACTCCATTGGTCTTGATCCAGCTGTCGTCACCGATTCAGAATCCTTTCAGGTCACTACCAATATCTATGAAGGACTTGTTAAATTCGATACTACAGGATCCGAGGTTCTACCAAGTCTCGCTGAAAGTTGGAAGATGAGCGAGGATGGGAAAACATGGGTCTTCAAGATACGTGACAACATCAAATTCCACGACGGTTCCAAACTCAACGCCGAAGCAGTCTCATTCAATTTTCACCGTTGGATGGATATCGACAGCCCATATCATGCGGGGCATTTCAGTTATTGGAGCTACAGTTTTGGTGGTTTCCCAGGAATCGTGAAAAGCGTCACCGCACTTTCAGATTATTCGCTTGAGATTGTACTGAATGAACCTTATGCTCCATTTTTAAGCGTACTTTCAATGCCGTCTTTTGGAATTGCAAGTCCAGAAGCCATCATGAAATACAATGAGAATTTAAAACTCAGTCCTGTGGGTACTGGACCTTTCATGTTTGAATCCTGGGAAAAGAATATTCAAATCACTCTTGAAAAAAATAAGGATTATTGGGGTACGAAAGCCAAAGTCGATCAGGTTGTTTTCAAGAAAATCAGTTCACAAATCAGTAAAATTGACTTGCTTTTAGATGGCGAGGTGCATATCGTCGACGGCTTAAACCCATCTGAAGTCGACCAATCAAGAACAGACAAGCGTTTAAAACTTTATTATAGACCCTATTTCAATATCAGTTATATGGCACTCAACCACAACATAGAACCATTCGACAATCTGAAAGTCCGACAAGCCATAAGTCTTCTGATCGATAAAAACGAAATGATCAACGATGATCCCAATCCACTTACCAGACCTGCAAACACATTTTTGCCACCTGTTTTGCTCGGTTATCATGAATCCATCAAATCTCCCGAACCGGATGTCAATGCAGCCAAAAGACTTCTTTCAGAAGCTGGATATCCAGACGGGTTTACCACTTCGTTATGGGTGATGGACCAACCAAGGGGATATATATCAAATCCTGTTCAAGTAGCGAAGTTTTTACAATCCGAGCTTTCAAAAGCCAGTATCACTGTGGATCTTCACATTATCAAATGGGATACATTTATTGAAGCCATCAAAGAAGGCGATCACCCGATGGCAATTGTCGGATGGAACGGTGACATCGTGGATCCAGACAATTTCCTCTATACATTTTTCTCTTCGGAAAACACTAAGTCGGGACTAGCACTGAACTATTCATTTTATGAAAATCCCACTGTGGACCGACTATTGGAACAAGCGAGAAATGTAACGGACGTTGAATTCAGGAAAAGTCTTTACAGAGAAATACAGGAAATCATTGCCTCAGAGGTTGTATCCATACCTTTGACCCATACAATGACAGCCATTGGGTCATCCAATCTCGTCAAAGGATTCGAACCGCATATTACCGGAAAGGAAGTCCTGAATCAAATCGAGTTGATTGATGAAACGGACAAGGACGGAAAATGATTATAAGAATTAGGAATTTGTTGATTTTACCAGTTTTGGCAATAATTCTTTATCTGATTTCAACAAACAATCCACTCTCTACCAATCTGAACGCACACGTAATCCCTTCTCTGCCAAGACCAATAGCAGAAGAGACCATACTTGTCACATCGGCGGGACAAAGTACGGACACTTATATCATCAAGGATATTTCAAACAAGTTGATGATTCATAATTTTTTTATGCCACAAGCTGTGAATGATGACCTTGAAGAGATCAATACGATTGTTTTTGTCATTGGGTACAGCCCTCTCAGCGAGAAAGTTAACCAACTGAGCTATGAAAATGAGCTCAAAAGAATTGATAGTCTCTTGAACTATGCCTCCAATAATGAAGTCACTGTCATTTCCGTTTTTATTGGTGGCAAACAGCGCCGCGTGTCAGAAACCGATGAGATGCTTGGAAGCATTATTCCAAAATCCCATTATGTTATATCAACTTTCGAGGGTGATTTTGACCATTTCATTTCTGAAATGGCCAGACAAAACGATATCCCCTTGACTTTAGTTGAGAATATCACAGATGTATCAGAACCCTATGCATCTGCATTCAGGTAAGAGGTCTATATGATAGGAACTCAAAACAAAGACGAACTCAAATATGGTTTTGCGACGCTTTTTTTAGTGATGATGGCGGTCTTTTTTCCTGCGGTAACAGAAGAATCATGGTTCAACATGATTGTCAAAATCAGAGAAGCAATCACTACTGGAGATAGCGGACACTTAATTTTACCTGCCGCATCAAACAATTTTTTACATGCGGTTCAAAGCACGCTGATTTTTCTCAGCATCTCATGTGTTCTCGTGCTTACAGGCAGTCAAAAGAAGATCAACGATAACATTCGATATGCGATTCACTTTTCAGCTTTCATTGGGATGAATCTGTTGATCGGTTATTGGATGAAGCTGCCTTGGGAGCCACTTAACGGAATGGTATCCGCACTTGTAACCCTACTTTTGATCAAACCTTCAATAGGTGACAACTATCCATTATTTCGATCATCAGTGTTGTCCATTCAGATTTTTTTTGCGTTCTCCTGGCTTAACATCATGCCGGCATTGAACTCTTATCAATTTGGAGTCACTGATGTAGCCACCAGCATAAAAATCACATCAGTATATCTGCACAGTACATCCGTGATGAACTTTATGGGACTTGCATTTTTTCTTCCTATGTTTTTGTCTGCAATCATCACATCGATTCTTTTCATGTCACATGACAGGAATATCAGTATCGCAAAGGAGAACTTTCAGAAAGAAAAAGCACTTGTCGCCATTCAATCACAAGCGATGGAAAATAGAATTTATGAGGAGATCAACTCACTTACCCACGATCTCAAAACACCCCTTGTCACCATCAGAGGGCTCAATTCACTGCTGTCCATATCAAAAGATATCGGAAAAATAGGTGACTATACCGATCGCATTGAAAGTGCTGTCGGAAAAATGTCGGAGATGATTTCAAGTTTTCTGTACGATTCCTCAAGACAGCATCTGAATGTCGATGAAGTCGTTCAATATGTGCGGGCACAAATACCGGTTGAGGATGAACGACTAAATATTGAAATCCATGCGGAACCTGACTTACCTAGTATCTATGTCAACAAAATCCGCGTAGTCCGCGCACTGATCAACTTGATAGAGAACGCCATTGTAGTCCCCTATACTCATGATTTCAAAGAAATTAATATTGAAGTCACCAGAAACGGCGACGATATCCAAATCATTATTTCTGACAACGGCATAGGCATCTCAAAAGAGAAACTGGACAAAATTTGGATTGCTGGCTTCTCCACGAATCAAACTTCGGGTCTTGGTCTTTCCTTTGCCAAAAAAGTGATCGAAGACAACGAAGGCACTATAAAGCTCAAAAGTGAAGTAGGCATTGGTACAGTCGTGACTGTTTCATTTCCCGGACACTCCTCTTAAGAAAGGTGGTCAACCATGCAATCAGAGCGTAAGAAAAAAATCCTCATTATTGACGATGAAGCGGATATAGTTTACACCATCAAAGAAATATGTCTCTATTCCGGTTATGAAGTTGTCACTGCAAGTACCGGAATCGAAGGAGTCAAAAAGTGTATCGATGAGAACCCAAACCTCGTGATTGTGGATTATCACATGCCGGGTTGGGATGGACTTACCACAGTAAAAAAAATCAAGGAACTGGATGAGGCGGTTGCAATCCTTGTCCTGACAGTTGATGAACGACAGGAAATCTCAGACAAATTTATCGAAGTCGGAGCGACAGACTTTGCAATCAAACCGATCAAGGCACCTGATTTGATCGCACGAATCAACGTCAATCTCAGAATCAACGCCATCCAGCTTCAATCCATGCGCTCCAGAGAAAAAATCTATGTGGAAAAAGGAATCAGTGCCGCTACTCTTTCATTGATCGTCGATTATTTGAAGGCGCAAACTGAAGGCGTTACCATTGACGATGTGGCACTCGGTGTGAGCCTTGCCTATCAAACTGTACATCGATACATCCATCATCTTCTGGATACAGGTGTTGTCGAAGTGATTCCAGTATATGGACAGGTCGGCAGACCTAAAAATATCTATAGATTATGTTAAATTCTCATTGCACATGTGAATGATTTGTAAATAAAATCAGAATAATCTCTCAGAGAAATATGTTAGAAAAATTTTCATTTGGTTTTCCTCCCTATATAATGATTTTAAGTTAAAAATAATCTCTAGGAGGAATACCATGAAATCAAAAGACACTGCTGTCAAGAACAAGGGTTTATTCACTCGTTTTCTTGACCTGGTGGAAAGAGGCGGAAACAAATTGCCTCATCCTGTAACTATTTTCGTCATCTTATCCCTTATTGTTATTATTATTTCAGAAATTGCGGCACGCACCAACTTGACTGTATCTTACTATGATGCAAGATCAAAAGCTGATGCGACTGTTTCAGCGGTATCACTTTTAAATGCTGAAGGCATCCGTTACATGTTCACTTCAGCTACAAAGAACTTCACAAGCTTCGCACCGCTCGGAACTGTGCTTGTAGCAATGCTTGGTGTAGGTGTAGCAGAAGGTACTGGACTTATCGGTGCCACACTTAAGAAAATCGTACTTGGAACTCCAAAGAAACTCATTACTGCTGTTGTAGTATTGATGGGTATCATGTCAAACGTCGCATCAGATGCGGGTTACGTTGTACTTGTTCCACTTGGTGCCATTGTATTTTTAAGTTTCGGTAGACATCCACTCGCTGGTCTTGCAGCTGCATTTGCCGGCGTTTCAGCAGGTTTCTCAGCAAACCTATTACTTGGTACACTTGATCCATTACTTCAAGGGATCACAAATGAAGCTATTAAAGTTGGCGGTTTTGACTTTGAAATTTTACCAACTGCAAACTACTACTTCATGTTCGTCTCGACTTTCCTTCTCACAATCCTTGGTACTTGGGTCACTGAAAGAATAGTCGAGCCTAGACTTGGTGAATACAAAGGTGAAAAACTCATTGAAACAATGGAAGTTTCTCCTGCTGAGAAAAAAGGTCTCAAAATGGCCGGACTCTCTATCCTTGCATTCTCAGCACTAATGTTATTCCTCACTGTTCCAAGCAATGGCCTACTAAGAGTGGATGGCGACCTCAATCCATTCATCGGAAACGGTCTTGTTCCAACAATCATGTTGTTCTTCTTGATTCCTGGTATCGCATTTGGTATGGCTGCCGGAACAATCAAGAGCGATAAAGATATTGTTCACTCAATGGGTAAAGCTATGGCTTCCATGGGTGGATACCTTGTTCTTGCATTCGTGGCGTCACAGTTCGTTGCATACTTCAGCCACACCAACCTTGGAATCATCCTTGCTGTAAGTGGAGCAAACTTCCTTCAAGCAATTGGATTCACTGGTTTACCATTAGTACTTGCATTTATTGTTGTTGCAGCATTCATCAACTTGTTCATTGGTTCAGCTTCTGCGAAGTGGGCGATTATGGCTCCAATATTCGTTCCGATGTTGATCCGTCTTGGAATCACGCCTGAGTTCACACAACTTGCATACAGAATTGGTGACTCTTCAACAAACATCATATCACCACTCATGTCTTACTTTGCAGTTATCATCACATTTGCACAAAAATATGAGGAAGACACAGGTATCGGTACTTTGATCTCAATGATGCTTCCATACTCAATCATCTTCTTGTTGGGCTGGACAATCATGATGGCTCTCTGGTACTTCACTGGATTGCCAATCGGTCCTGATGCGTTCATGAGATAATCGTTAAAACACTAAGAGACATCTGCTATAATAAAGATGTCTCTTACTTTTTACTATTTTTTTGGAGGTAATGAATATGATCAACAAGGAAAGAATCGTTAACTCATTTATGGATTATGTAAAAATATCAAGCCCTACAAAACAAGAAGGAAAATTTGCCGAGTTCATTTCTAAAGAACTTGAAGCCCTCGGTATGGAAGTCACGATAGATGATGCTGGTCCCAAAGTGGGCAGTGATACTGGAAATGTCATAGCCAAACTGAAAGGTAACGCTCCTGGTGAAACCATATTGTTCAGTTGCCACATGGATACTGTATCTCCTGGCATCGACATTAAACCTGAAATCCGCGATGGCGTGATTTACAGTGACGGCACCACTGTTCTCGGTGGTGATGACAAAGCTGGAATCGCTGCTGTAGTGGAAGCCATAAGAGCAATCAAGGAAAACAATCTCCCTCACGCAGATATCGAAATCGCATTCAGTATATTTGAGGAAGGTGGCCTTCACGGCGCTAAGAATATCGATTATTCAACTCTTAATGCCAAAAGAGCATTTATCTTAGATAGTGGTGGAGAGCCTGGACAAATCATCGTCAAAGGTCCTGCCCAAGACAAGATTGATGTAAAAGTCCTTGGAAAATCCGCTCATGCGGGCGTCGCACCTGAAGAAGGCATCAGCGCCATCATGGTTGCCAGCGCAGCGATCAGCCGTATGAAACTGCTGAGAATCGATGAGGAGACTACTGCAAACATCGGAACCATAGAAGGCGGTAGCGTCACAAACATCGTTACTCCAGAAGTCATCATCAAAGCAGAAGCCAGAAGTCTTGACAACGACAAACTCAAAGCGCAATCAGACCATATGGTGGAATGTTTTGAGTCAGCGGCAAAAGAGTTCGGTGCAAAAGTTGAATGCGATGTCGTTCGTATGTATTCTGCGTTCTCTGTTGATGTTGAAGCACCGATCGTGAAAACAACCATAAAGGCATGCGAGAACATCGGTCTGAAGCCATTTACAGCCGCATCAGGCGGTGGTAGCGACACCAATGTGTACAACGCCAACGGAATCACTGCCATCAACCTAGGAATTGGCGAGAAAAAACCACACACGCTTGAAGAGCATCTCCACATTAAGGATCTTGTGGATTCATCAAGATTGGTGATGGAACTGATTAAGATACATTTATCATAGAATAAATGCCAAGAGTGCTCGCACTCTTGGCATTTCATTTTACCGTCTTACCCCCAATAAAACATTGTTTTTTGTGAAATCATCAATTTCTTCCTGGGTGTTTAGTTCCAAATCCGGAACATAAATGATATTTCTAAATCCCATATATTCCAGCCTGGTGTAATCTTCCATATTAGTCATCATTGGTGCAATCTGCCGTTTCAATTCTTGATCTATCACCTTAAGTTGATCGAAATCAAAAAATGCGGCTACAAACGCATCAGGATGGATTGTCAGCCATTCCATCACTTCCGAAACGGTTTTCTCTTCATGAAGTTGCCCTATCCCAAACCCGTTGACCCCCTCATCATATAATCGAGTGAGATTGTTCACTTCAGCGGAATCCAACCATTCAATATCCTCCATGGACCATTCGCCTTTGTCTGGCTCCAAATCCGTCATATCAATTTGATTTTCCATGAAACCTGCAATCAAATTTTGTTCAAGTATAACAGCAGAACTGTTGATTTCTTTCAAAGCCTGTTCATAACTTTCGCGGCACAGCTCGATATCCACAGATTCTTTCGTGAATCGATTCCACGCACGGCTGTTGTTGAAAACGCCATCCCGAGACATCTCAAATACAATCTCATCCTGAATAAAAGACCCCTTAAGCATGTAAGTCTGTGAGGCAACAAATCCCGAATCCGAATTGATCAGATCCTGGCCAAACGCATACGGATTAACATTAGCGAGGCCCATCAAATTAAGTATCGTCGGCATAAAATCAATTTGACCACCGACAGTATCTATAGTCTCCTCCACGTCTGAACCGGGAATATGGACAATCAGTGGAATTCTGAGCATCTCTTCATAATCATAAGAATAACCCAAAAAAGCCGAAACATTGTCATGAATCGACTGATCCTTGCTGTTGAGCCCAAAATGATCGCCATATATGACAATTATTGAGTTTTCATATAATCCAGATAGTTTCAGTTCTTCGATAAAAATGCCTATGGCATGATCGGAATATGCGACACCATTCAAATAATCTCCGAACAACGTGCCCTCATCTGCTGCTTTCAGTGCAATTATTTTCTGATCATCGGGCAGCTCAAAAGGATTATGATTGGTTAAAGTAATCAAAAAACTGTAGAATGGACTTTCAGCTTTTTCAAGATATTCCATGGATTGAGTGAAAAATTCCACATCATTCACCCCTAGACCAATGGGGTTTTCGCTCGAGAAATGATCCTCATGATAGTAAGTATCAAATCCCTGACCGGGATATGCGACTTCTCGATTCCAAAATTCTTTTTTATAACCATGGAGCACCAATGTTTCGTAACCGTGATCCTTCATAATCCAAGGTAGTCCATGGTACTTGTTATGCGAATAAGCACTATATGCCTGAGTGAAAATCGGCGCATATAGTCCATTCTGGCTTACAAATTCTGCATCAGAGGTATTCCCTTTTCCCAGTTGCTGAAAATAACTGTCGAAGTAAAATGAATCCTTCCCGATCATACTATTGAGTACCGGAGTCAGCTCTTGCCCTTCATATGCTTTTCCGATCATCATACTTTGAAGAGACTCCACCTGTATGACAATCAGATTTTTATCTTTGGCAATCCCAAAATACTCGCCTTCAGTATCATCCTTCTCTTCGAAATCCATCTCAAGTTCAGTATTTTGCTCAGTTGGTCCAGAGATCACAGAGGCGATATCCTTGATATGATACATGAAAAATTCCTGATGGTTGATGCTTGAGGCGGCGTCTCCACCAATGGGGTTGACGATCAACATACCTATTGTGATTGCAACCATTACTCCAGAAATTATTTTGACCCTTTTTTTCACACCTTGATCCAGTAGTAAAAAAGGCACAATGACCAGTAAATCCATGAACAACAAAAGTTCTTTGAAGCCAATCAAATATAAAATGGACTCCTTCACATCACCAAGTAGATGTGCTTCCCCAATCATATTTAAACTCAAACTCCTGTTGAAATATTTGAAATAAATGACGTCCACAAACATCAAAATGGAAACCAATAAATAAGCTGCAATGAAAGTCGGGACGTTTCCTTTAAAAAAGCGGTAAACCCAGGCAATGAACACCACGCTAAATGCGACAAGAACAAGTGCATTTCCAGTGACATTCATGAGCTGATAATATAGAAGCAATTTCAAAACAATCGCAATCAGAGCGAAATATGAACTTTTTTGGACAAGAAATTCTTTCACGATATTTCCTCATTTCATCATATGTAATAATAGAAGAAAGACCGAACTATTGCCAAAGGCAGTTCAGTCTTTTTTGTGGTGCACCCGACGAGATTCGAACTCACAACCAACGGATTCGAAGTCCGCTACTCTATCCGATTGAGCTACGGGTGCCAATGTTGAATATAAATAAAAAAGTCACTCCAAAGAGTGACTTTCATCATGGTGATCCATCCGCGACTCGAACGCGGGACACCCTGATTAAAAGTCAGGTGCTCTACCGACTGAGCTAATGGATCCTATGGCTGGGGATACAGGATTTGAACCTGTGAATGACGGAGTCAAAGTCCGTTGCCTTACCGCTTGGCGAATCCCCAATAAAATGGGGCGACTGATGGGATTTGAACCCACGCATGAAGGAGTCACAGTCCTTTGTCTTAACCACTTGACGACAGTCGCCACAACATTCGAAAATAAACAAAATTAATGGTGCGTCCGAAGGGACTCGAACCCCTAACCCCCGCCTTAGAAGGGCGGTGCTCTATCCAGTTGAGCTACGAACGCACATTGGTCGGGGTGGCAGGATTTGAACCCGCGGCCCTCTGGTCCCAAACCAGATGCGCTACCAAACTGCGCTACACCCCGTTGTTTACTGACGAATTTTATTATACATGATTCGCCTATACCCGTCAACACCTTTTTAAGATATTTTCCCTACAAATGAATATGTTTTGCAGATATCCCATTGTCAGAAAATTCAATAATTCCAATGGTTGGAGCGCATGACGGATAGGGGTGGGTCGGACTGCCCGGATTGAAGAGTCGGACTCCTTCCTCAAGCAGATTGGTTGGTTTGTGGGTATGTCCGAAGCAGATCAATTCAAAGCTTTCCTCAATACCCTTGTAAAACAGCTGCATAAGCGACTGCTTTACGCGATAATGGTGTCCATGGGTCAGGAACACCTTATGACCCATGCGTTCAATGACGAGGGACTCAGGCCCTTTGACGCCAATGTCCCCATTACCTTTGACAGCTATTACCGGAATGCCCGTATAAAGGGCAAAATCGTTGTAATAATCGCCTAAATGCCAGATTTCATCGATTTTATCTTTTTCATGTTCAATATAAGCCATAACTCGGCCGGTATGTCCATGTGTGTCACTGATTACTGCTATTTTCATGATACTTCCTCAACAATTCTTTCAATTGCTTCAAAGCGTTGGCGCGGTGGCTAATTTCATTTTTTTCCTCTGCAGACAGTTCTGCCAGGCATCTATTGAGATCGGGCACAATGAATAAAGGATCATAGCCGAAGCCATTATGCCCAGCTGGTGAGTGTCCAATCACACCTTCAAGAGTACCTCTTGCTTCAAGTTTGTCGCCGTTTGGAAACAACATGACAATCATTGAGACGAATCGTGCCGTTCTCTCACTAGTAGGAATACCCTCTAGTGCACCAATCAATCTTTTATTATTTTTGATGTCATTTGAAGGTTCACCGGCATAACGTGCCGAATAGACACCTGGCGCACCATCAAGCGCATCCACTTCAAGCCCTGAATCATCCGCAAGGGTGATTTCTCCTGTCAAATCGGCGACAGTCTTGGCTTTGATATAGGCATTTTCTTCAAATGTGGTTCCGGTTTCCTCGATTTCAAGATCACCGAGATCAATTTCATCCAGCGCGACCAGGTCGTATTCAAAACCCTCCAGAATCGCTTTTATTTCTTTCAGTTTGTGTTTATTGGAAGATGCAAGTACAACTCTTTTTCTCATAACTCACCTCATCGCTTCATTTTGCGCCTTGATCAAAGCTTCTATGCCTCTTTCGCCAAACTCGAGCAACGCGTTTAATTGCTTTTTATCAAACGGACGTTCTTCTCCTGTACCTTGTAATTCGATATATTCGCCTTCTGCTGTCATGACGAGGTTCATATCCACATGTGCCGCAGAATCCTCCTCATAACATAAATCCAGCATGACTTCGCCGTTCACAACCCCTACGCTGACCGCAGCCACGTTCGTTGTGATTGGAGATTGAGTTATTAGACCTTGTTCCATGATTTTCGACACTGCATCTGAAAGTGCTACAAAAGCTCCTGTGATAGAAGCTGTTCTAGTACCTCCATATGCCTGGATGACATCACAGTCAATCCAAATGGTGCGTTCACCGAGCGCCTTTAGGTCGATGATCGACCTGAGGGACCTGCCGATCAGTCTTTGAATTTCCTGACTTCTCCCATCGATACCTTTGGTGTTTCTAGTCTTCCTTTGTCCTGTTGATCCCGGAAGCATGCCGTATTCCGCAGTCACCCAACCAGATCCGGCCCCCTTTAAAAAATGGGGGACCTTTTCCTCTACTGTTGCAGTACATATGACTTTGGTGTTGCCCATCTCGATCAGCACCGACCCTGCGGGATGCATGAGATAATTCCTCGTGATTTTAACAGGGCGGAGCTCTTCGTTGGTTCGTTCATCTATTCTCATCAAGAATCCTTTCTATTTTAAAAATTCCACAATTCCTTTTGCAATTGAGTTCGCTGCCTTTTGTAAATAAGTGTTGTCCATCAACTTGCTTTGTTCAGTAGGATTACTGATGAATCCGAGTTCAGCAAGTACTGAAGGCATGGTCGTTTCTCTAAGAACTGCAAGATTCGGGCGATGTGCGATGCCTCTATCTGTTGCTCCAAGTTGTCTGATCAGTTCACTTTGGATCTTTTGTGCCAGTCCCTTGTCACTGGAGAGTGATTGATTACCATAAAGCACTTCAACACCGTTTGCGCTGGACCCTGTATGCGCATTGATGTGGATACTCACAAAGACAGTCGCATTAAGTCCTTCCGCCATTGCCGCACGGTCATAAAGGTTGACATATTCATCTTTTGAACGGGTCATATATACTTTAAAGCCTTGTTTCTCAAGTTCCTTCTGTAGCATGATTGAAGCTCTGAGAGTAAGCACTTTTTCTTGAACCAAACTTCCAACTGCACCTGGATCACGACCACCGTGGCCAGCGTCGATGACTACCAGCGTCTGGTTGAAATCGGAATTCTGAATGACTTGGTTGACGAAGGTCAATAATACCTTGCTTCCACTAGAAAGATTGGAGACAGTGGTGGAAGGTGATAATTTGACAGCCATGTCATAAGTTTCCGCAGTCTCTGAGATCACAACGGACTCGACGATATTGTCATTGACCGGGAAGTCGAAACTTCCAAGATCTGTCACACTCTTAGGAATGGACATTTGAATCATTTTCGTGTCTGGATTGTAATTGTATGAGACATTGGAGTTTTCAAAGAGTCGTACACTCAAATTGGCTTTTGAATTATCCAGTTTCACGTAATCGAAATTGTTGATCGGATTGTCACTGACGTAAACCAATATCTCCGAACCTTTGCCCTCGACGTAGAAATCATCGTAAGTAGGCGCTTCGGTCAGTTCGATAGTCACCCTCGTGATGTCATCCCAAGGTGCATAGAAGGCTTCTTTTCTTTGTTCATAGGTCACAGATTTAATTTTGCCTGTGTTGACCGCCATCAATTCTTTGATGCCTTCATTTGCATGTAAATAACTGCCGATGACATCCACTATGATCTTGTTGCCTTCGATTGTAGGTTGGAACATCGGATTTTCACTGGTTTTGATGACCACTGTATCTGTAGAATATATTTCTTCCACAGAGACCTCATTCACTGTATTGATGAGTCTGATGACGAGTTCCTTTGTGACCGCATCATAAGATATGTCATGGCCTCTACGTTCATTCTGGAAAAGTGTCAATCTCGTTGTTTTCGGATTGGTGCTCGTTAAAGTGAGCTCAACACGATCGAGTCCAAAAATGCCATCGTATATGTCATAAATCCACGTATTGCCATTTTGGGACCAATTGTTGTCCATGTTTGTGATATTCAGATTCGTATTTTGAACATCCACTACGATCTGATCCTGTCCACCGACATCGGCCCCTCCGATTACAAATGAGGTCGCCTCCACTTCACCGGTGACTTTGAGTCTGATTTCAGGATATTTGTTCTTATAATTGAGGTATGCGCCTGTCATAGTCTGTTCCAATTTGTTGATTGCGACTGTTCTCGTCTCATTGATCCAAGAAACGCTGAGCCCGAGTATTTCTGTCACGAATCTAACTGGTACATAAGTTCTTCCTATACCGTCATAGGAGAAAATTCTAGGAGCGACACCATCTGGAAGCAGTGTCGATACACCGTTGATCTGGGCATTTTTATTGTCAATTTGCATAACCACGGATTTTCCACCGACACTAAATTTGATTTCTTCAGTGTCCTGAACCCAACTGTATTCAATGCCTAGTTCTTTGAAAATCGCAGCAATCGGGACAAGAGCTCTCTCGTTCACAATGATTCCAGGTGTATCAGAAAAAATATCCTGTCCTTTGATCATGAGGGAGATCGGTTCATAAGAAACATCTTTTTTGCTGATTCTGTCATAGAGTTCAACACTTTCAAATTCCGAATACTTGTTTGCGAATACCGTTTGTAGTGGTGAGATCAGTGTAAAGCACATGATCAATGCCATAAGTAATCCGACTTTTCCCTCTATTCTCTTATTCATATTTGATTGTCCTTTCTGCTAGTTAATTACTTTGTATAGCTCGTCCGATTCAGGTGGCATGATCTCATCACAGATCATTTCCACTGAATCCTCACCATAACATACGATTTTTTCCTGACCCTCTGTGACAACGCCAACCTTGGAATACTCAATTCCAGCATCCAGGAATGCTTTTTCAAGGTCCGTAGCACGTTCGGGAGGTACTGCCATAACCATGGATCCGCTGGCGATGAGCTTAAGTGGATCGATATGATAAAAATCACATATTTTTTCCGTTACAGCATGGACCGAGATTTTCTCTCTTCTTATGCGACACCCTTTTTCGCTCGCTTCACAAAGCTCATGAATTGCTCCAATAACGCCACCTTCTGTGGCATCATGCATTGCCGAGACGCCGACTTTCTGACCAATCTGTCCTTCACCAAGCACACTGATCTGTTCCATCATGGCGCTTGCTTCATCGAGTTCTCTGTTGCTGAGTATTTCCAGCAAATCTTTTCGCTTATCGGTTGCTATGATCGCAGTGCCTTCAAGACCCGCTTTTTTTGTCAGATAGATCCAATCTCCATTTTGCGCATTACCTGTTCGTATTAATTTATCCTTCGGAATTTTTCCGATTGCCGTAGCAGAAACAATAATTCTATTCACAGCAGAGGTGAGCTCGGTATGTCCACCAATAATCTCAATGCCCATGCTGTTGGCTTCTTTGTTTGCCTCACTTAAAAGGTCTTCAATAACTTCCTTTTCAGTGTCTTTGGGACAAAGCACAGTCAAAAGCAGAGCCACTGGAACGGATCCGCTTGATGCGATATCGTTTACACAGACATGCACAGCAAGTTTTCCAATATTGCTGTCACTGCCTGTGATCGGATCGGTTGTAAGCACACAGGCCATATCTCCGAACTCGATAGCCGCACAATCTTCACCGATGCCAGGTCTTATGAGAATATCCTCTCTGACAGGCTTTATTTTCTTAAGAACGACATTTTCAAGGTCGTCATTACTCAGTTTTCCAACACTCATTTTACACCTCATTGATTTGCTTTTTCAATTCAATATTATATCATAATCCCTGATTTAAAGGGTGTTCGTAATGGATAATTAACTGTTTCGTAAAAAAAATGGCTCACAAAGGGGCCATTTTTTACAACTTACAACATTTTATCGAAATCATCTTCCGAAATCATCGGCACACCAAGTGCATCTGCCTTGTCTGCCTTGGATCCAGCATTCTCGCCAACAACCACAAAATCCGTTTTTTTGGATACACTGCCACTGACTTTTCCGCCATTTTCTTCGATCAAAGCCTTGATGGAGTCTCTCGTGTAACGTGTCAACGTCCCGGTAACCACGATAGTTTTTCCGCTGAAAACGCCATCTGCGGTCTCAGTACTGAAGCTTGTCATATTGAGTCCCATAGCTCTTAAACGTTCTATCATTATTTTGATCTCATCCGATCCGAAATATCTGAGAATGCTAAGCGCCATCTTATCGCCAATTTCTTCAGTGGAAACAAGTTCATCATATGTCGCATTCATAAGTCCATCCATGTCTTTGAATGCTTTTGCGAGAGTCTTTGCAGCTTTCTCACCAATCAGAGGAATACCAAATCCGGCAATTAGTCTGTGTAGATCATTGGATTTGCTATTTTCTATAGCTTCGAGCATATTGGACACAGATTTTTCGCCAAATCGTTCCATATTCATGATAGTATCCGAATGTTCCTTAAGAGTGTAAAGATCCGCTAAATCCTTAATTAAACCAGCTTCAATCAATGTTTCAATCAGCGCCTCACCGACACCGTCGATATTCATGGCGTTTCTCGAGACAAAGTGCTCAAGTGCTCGTTTTATTTTAGCCGGACACATCTCGTTCAAGCATCTGAGTGCCGATTCTCCTTCGACTCTCACCGTTTCTGTTCCGCAAATCGGACATTGTTCAGGCAATCTGAATGGATCACTAACATCAGGTCTTTTGGTCAAATCCACTCGTACAACCGCCGGAATAACATCACCCGCCTTTTGGACCCAAACGGTATCGCCGATACGAATATCTTTTTCATTGATATAATCCTGGTTGTGAAGCGTCGCTTTTCCTATGACAGAACCAGCCACTTTGACAGGTTCAAATATCGCAAGAGGAGTGATAACACCTGTGCGCCCCACTTGCACCTGGATATCCTTGATGACAGTGGTCGCCATTTCCGCTGGAAACTTATACGCAATCGCCCATCTAGGACTTTTCGCTGTGCTTCCCAACTGTTCTCTGATCTCAAACGGACTGACCTTAATGACCAGACCATCAATTTCAAACGGCAATCCATGTCTCTCATCGATCATTTGATCACAGTATTCAATCACATCATCCATAGATGTAAACCTTTTTGAAGGCGCAGTTTTAAAGCCGAGTGTATTGAGCCATTCAAAAGTCTCAACCTGACTATGAAGACCATAATCCAACGCATTACTGAGCACATCGAATACAAATATGTCCAGAGGACGCGATGCGGCAATTTTGGAATCCAGTTGCCTGAGCGAACCCGCTGCGGCGTTTCTAGGATTCGCAAAACTTTCTTTGCCCAGAAGAGTCTGCTGTTCATTCAGCGAGATAAAACCCTTTTTAGGAATGAAGATTTCCCCTCTGACTTCAAGATTCACAGATTCTTTCAATCTGAGTGGAACGGAACGAATGGTTTTGACATTTTCACTGACGTCTTCACCGATTGTTCCATCACCTCTGGTGGCACCTCTTTTAAAAACGCCATTTTCATATAAAATAGCAACAGAAAGACCGTCAATCTTATACTCGACCACGTATTCCAGTTCTCCCGCCGCCTCTTTGCGTACCCGTCTGTCGAAATCCGCAAGCTCTTTAGCATTGTAGGCATTGTCAAGGCTGAGTAGCGGCGTGTTATGTGGCACTTTTTGGAATGCACTGAGTACAGAACCTCCTACGCGATGACTTGGAGATAACGGATCATCCAGTTCAGGATGCTCCTGTTCCAGTGTGATAAGCTTTCTCATCAACAGATCGTACTCACCGTCTGTAAGTGAAGGACGATCGAGCACATAGTAGGCGTAATTGTGATTTTCAATTTCTTTTCTCAGCGCTGAAATCTGTTCCTTTATTTTTTCTATCATGATCATCACCCTATGGTTTTGATAGGTGCCATACTGGCACTCAGTTTTTTGATTCCATGAGCATCAAATACGATGGTGAGGGTGTCTTTGTCCTTGTCCACCGTCACTATCATTCCTGTGCCAAAAGCTTTATGCATGATTTTGTCACCGGTTTTGAATCCACTATTCTCTGGGATTGCCATTTTTTCCTGAACAGGTTCAGCCCCTACTTTGACTGTTGACTTACCCTGCTTCTTTTGCGGTTTTATGTCAAAAAATGAAACGGGCTTTGTCTTGGGTTCAGGGAAAGTTTGAGCAAATTTCTTTTCCTCAAGTCCCTCCATAAATTCAGGAGCCATTTCCTTCAGGAATACACTCGGTTGTCTCGCTTCAAACCTGCCGAAATGATTTCTGTTTCTGGCATGGCTGACGAATAAAAGCTTTTCCGCTCTGGTGATTGCCACATAACAGAGTCGCCTCTCTTCTTCAAGGGCTTCTTCATCGTCCATGGATCTGAACGAAGGAAACAGTTGATCCTCAAGACCGACTATGAAAACTGCCGGAAACTCAAGACCCTTGGAAGCATGGACCGTCATCAGTAGCACACTGTTATTTTCATCCTCGAGGCTATCTTGGTCGCTCATAAGAGAGGTTTCAGCCAAGAAATCACGCAAGTTTGGATCTTCAGATCTCTTTTCGAATTCTTCAATAACAACTCGGAATTCATAAATATTGTCGATTCGGCCATCGGATTCGATGCTGCCTTCACGTTCGTACGCTTCTATTATTCCCGATTTTTCGATCAAGCCGTCAAAAATTTGTGTGACAAAATGAGTATCCAGATTGGCTTTAAGTCCCATGATCATTTCATAAAACGCCTCAATATTTTGTAGAGCCTTACCCGTTATGCCTTCAATCTCTGCAGCTTTACGGCAAGCATCGAGCATGCTCACGCCCAGCATCGCGGCATGATTTTGAATTTTTTCCACGGTTTTGTCCCCGAGATTTCTCTTGGGTTCATTGATGACCCTCTGAAAACTGATGTCATCTTGTGTGTTGACAATCAGTTTGAGGTAGGCCATGAGGTCCTTGATTTCCTTACGGTCGTAGAACTTTGCGCCACCAACGACCTTGTAAGGCATACCGTCGAGCATGAATGCGTCCTCAAAAGCTCTGGACTGGGCATTGGTTCTATAGAGGATTGCAAAATCGGAACGTTTGTAATCCTCATCCCGAATTTTTTTCTTGATTTGCTCCAGTACGAATCTCGCTTCGTCTTTTTCCTCGTATGCAAGATAGTACTGGATCTTCTCACCAGCTTCAGCTTCAGTCCACAGGTTTTTCTCGCGTCTTCCCGGATTGTGTTTGATGACACTGTTCGCAAGGGAGAGAATGTTCTTTGTGGATCTGTAGTTCTGCTCGAGTTTGAAAATTTGAGCGCCTGGATAATCCTGCTCAAATTCCTGGATATTACGGATATCCGCCCCACGCCACCTGTAAATGGATTGATCCCCATCACCAACGACGAAAAGGTTCTGATGATTGGCACTCAAATACCTTACAAATGTATACTGTGCTTTATTGGTATCCTGATACTCGTCCACATGAATGTATCTGAATCTCTTTTGATAATAATGAAGCACTTCCGGATTGGTTTTAAAGAGTTCTATAGTTTTAAGAAGCAGATCATCGAAGTCCATCGCCTGATTTTGCTTCAATTTTTCCTGATAAAGTTTGTAAAGCTTGATGAACTCACGTTCCCTGAAATCACCATGATGATCCCGCTCATATTGCTCTGCTGAAATCATGTCGTTCTTTGCCGCCGATATCTTAAACTGTGAGGATTTCACAGGCGTCATTTTCTCGTCGATGCCAAGTGTCTTGTAACACGATTTGACGAGTGCCTTTTGATCTGTTGTGTCATAAATGACAAAGTCGCTCGAATATCCGATTTTATCACCATCACGTCTGAGGATTCTCACACAGATCGCATGAAAAGTGCCTACCCACATCTGCGATGTCACCGGTCCAACGAGAGACTCTATTCTTTGTTTCATTTCACTTGCCGCTTTGTTCGTAAACGTAATCGCGAGGATGCTTGAAGGAAAAACATCATGTGCTTCGACCAGATTGGCGATGCGATGCGTCAGCACCCTCGTCTTTCCGGAACCCGCGCCCGCCACGACCAATATCGGTCCTTCTGTGGCAAGCACAGCATTCCTTTGTACGTCATTCAATCCATCTAAATTCATTAATTCCCTCCGCCTTATAATATCAGATTAACCAGTAATCCTTGAATCTCTCCCACTTTTTTGAGCACACCGATTTCCTTGTGCTCCCGCTTCAAAATCAGATTGGTCAGCTCCACGAGTTTGGCATCCACCTCTGCGACAGTTCGAAGCACTTTCGCTCTACCCATTCTTGAAAACCCGCGTTTCTCTCTCATTTCAAACCCTTTATGGACCGTTTCCTCAATGAAACCCCTGATCAAATCTTTATATTCATATAAATTCTCTACAGTTCTGTTTTCCACCAGCGCCTGACCTTTATGGTCAATCTCATCAAGAGCGTGTTGAAGCGCCTCTTTTTGTTTGTCATAATCCTTCTGTGCCAGAATCTCTGTAAAACTGATTTTGGGTCTCTCATCCGTCTTCGGTGAATTTGACACCGGACCTGAACTCGCTTTGGAAGCCCCCGTCGTTTTACCCACTTTCATCTATTTGTCCTCCCCTGATTCCACTTTCTCCACCGCAGTTGTTATCCTTCCAATCAGCTCAAACAACTGCGAAGGGAGTGCATCTCTCAGATCATTTTTGACCATATGCTTCATGAAATCTGGATTTTGCTCCACAGGAATATTCTTATCGTTTGCTTCTTTTATGACACTCTCCGAGTAGGATCTGAAATCACCGAGGTTGTCAAAATTTTCATACACCCTGGAAATATTCTTTTCATTCATATCTTGAAATCAAATCCTTTCTCGGTTTCGTACGTATAATCCATAGGTTTCACATTTTGCTGGACACTGAGCATTGGTTTGCCACCATCAGAATAATTTTCAAACGAGAATTCACCCTGTAAATAGCCAAGATCATCCAGTCCCTCAAACAACTCCCTAAACAACGGTTCAAGTGCGGCTCTTGAATCACTCATCACTTTGAGATTCACTCTCCCCGATTGAATGGTTACTTTAACGCCAACTTCTCCATGCTTTTTAAGAGACATGCCAAAATACAGTTCCGTATTTTTAGGATCCAGCTGTCCGCCGTTTTTTCTTCCATTCATATAGACCTTCATGTTGCCAATGGTCTCCCCATCCTCAAAAGGCATATTGAAAAACTGAAATTGCTTGCGTCCTTCCTGGTCCGGTTGATTCATCATTTGCTGACCAGAAAGATTCATCATCGTCTTCTCCTGACTTTGAATCGTTCGGGATTCCGTCTCCTCTTTCATCATTTTGAGAAGGATTTCTTTGACATTGCCTTCAATCCACTCCTGACTCTTCACGGAATCTTTCATTTCAATTTTGGAAGACACTTCCGATTCGTGATTGATACCCATAAAACGCATGATCTCAGCCACATCTCTGGCTTGTCTCACACCTGTTGAATCCTTGAATATCTCCAGGACGCGTTCCAGCTGAGCCTCAAGTTTCACCGGCTTCTCGTTTTGCTTCGGTGAAAACTCATTTATGATCTGGTCTGTTTTTAGTGTTGCAAACGCCTGAACTCTTTTAACTGATGGCGTAAAAGTCATCTTCTCAAAAGTCTCTTTGACTTCGGTTGTGATTTTCACCGCACCCGCAATATCGCCTTTAATAAGGGCATCTTTTGCGTTAAGGAGTTTCGCACTCGCGTGCATCAACTCTTTTTCCATATGCATATCCGTGAACAGCGTCACGTTGCTTTTCATGATCAAATGTTCCAAACGGTCGATTGCTTTCGTGACCACCTGGATCATATCGGCTTTCACTGGTTTTTCCGGCATCTGTAAAAGTTCGACCACATCCTTTTTAAAGGCACTAAATGTCTCTTTTGCCTCAATGGTCGCCTGAGTGGTTTCCTTCACGATAAATTGCTTGAAATCAAACACCTCAGTAATGATGCTTGCGGCTTGTTCCAGTATATGATTCACTGCTTCTGTGATTGCTTTTTCAAACTCGGGGTCGATTTCAAGATCTGATTTGGGAACGTCCTCTAAAATTTCATGATCTGCTGGTTGAGCAGGTTTAATGGAAGTTTCTTGTTCATCGTCAACTTGTTCTGCGTCAACTTGTTCTGCGTCAACTTTTTCTGTTGTCTCGTTTGAAACAGGTGCCTTCACAGGTATTGGCATCTCATTGATAACCTTAACCAACTTTTCAAGCAATGTGGTCACAGTCTCTTTACTGAGATCCAGCAGTACAGTTTCTTTGGAATCAACGCCGGCAACGAACTGAATCGCTCTCACAACTGCGGACTTAAAATCCTGACCACTCTCCAGAGCTCTTATAATTTCGGCTTTTACAGCCTCGGGCAACTTCAAGTTTTGGACCAGTTTCTTGACATCTGCTTGTGGCAACCGATCCACCACGCTGTCATCAAGCAAAAGTTGAAGATCCTCCGGATTCGCCTGAAGCGCGCCATGAAGCGCCATCAAATGATCCGATGAAAGATCCACACCTTTGTAAAGTGCCATCTCAACTGTTTCGAGTTTAGATTTGACATCGCCATCCGCTGTATTCATGAACTCAGTAACCTCATTGATCGTTTGTCGATCCGGTACCGTATTATATTTTGAAAAGAGAGCATTCAGGGCTTTTCCATCCTCACCGCTGAATTTCGGAGCTTCGACTTTGTTTTCCTTTATGGTTTGCCCATCGCTCGTTTTTTCGGACATCTTCAGCGATTGGGTCAATGATTGTAACATACTACCAATTTTCATAAGACCACCTCTCTGAGATTATCGGCAGGACTTCCTCTATATCTTAGACGCAGCCAGCCTTTTTTCACGGACATTTGTCACCGTAAGTGAGAGCATGACAAGAGCTCCACCCACAAATTGTTTGACTGAAATCAATTGTCCCAAGTAGAGATAACTGAAAATTATTGTCACAATAGGCAAGAAATTAATGAACAACGATGACTCAGTTATTCCGAGGAGATCCATGGATCTCGCAAAATAATAAAATCCTAGAACAGATGCGAACACACTGAGGAAAATCAAATGCATATAGCCTTCAAGTGGCACTGCTGTCCAATTGTTTTTTTCGAAAGGAGCGACTATCAAGAAAAATGGCAAACTGTATAGGAACTGATAAAAAATGATGGTCAAATAGGAGTAACTTCTAAATAATGGTTTTGATGCCATGGAATAAACCACCCATGACAGAACAGCGCCGAGCATCATCAAATATCCGACAGTCTCCTCCACAACGAAAAGTGATTCAAACCTCAAGTCGATGATCAAAACGACGCCAGCGATGGAAATCAAAATGGCCAGTACATCGATCTTATCAATCCTTCTTTTGAAGATCAGGCCTTCAAATATAAGTGTGAACATCGGAATGGAGGCAATGATGAGTGCGGCAGGAGATGCTGAAATGTACATGATTCCCGTATTCTCAAAATAGAAGTAGATGGCTATACCAATCGTTCCTGCGAGTACAAAAAGTGGTCGATCCTTCTTATGCACTTTCAGAGGTTCTTTCATGATTTTCATCATGGCGAACATTATTGCCGTGGCGATTACAAATCTTATCGCTCCTATAGTCATCGGTCCCAGATAATCGAGTAGATATTCAGTGCTCACAAAGGATATGCCCCAAGTGATCACTGGAATCGACACACTAATCAGACCTTTCGTTTTTCTTGTCATGTGTTTCCCCTCATTGTCTATTATTTTTGATGATATGATCGGCGACTGTTTTTGCAGACGAAAATGCCCACTGAAGATTATAACCGCCTGAATCGCCGTCGATGTCGAGTACTTCTCCTATGAAATAAAGACCTTCCTTTAATCTGGACATCAGATGTTTAGCACTTACGTCCTCAAGAGCGACTCCACCTACAGTGACCATGGCTGATGCTTCTCCAGTAAGTGACTGGACCTTCACCGGATATGCTGTCAAATGTTTTATGAATTCTTTTCTTATTGGTTTTGTCACCTCAGAAAGTCTCAGCTCCTTTTTTGCACCTGATGAGGCTAGGATGACTGGTTTGAGACGGTCTGGAATATCTAGTTTATTCATGAAAAAGGCCAAAGGCTTTTCTCCGTTATCTCCCGCAATTCCTAGAAAGAACCGATCGAGCGCTTCATAGGTCATATCGACAAACTGAATTTCAAGTCTGTCACCTTTCTCAAAGTTCCTGCTATTGTCGAGGATCACTGGTCCACTTAGTCCGAAATGTGTCAAAAGCAAATCTCCAGTGAACCTTCTGGTCTTTTGGCCTTCCCTCCCCATAGAGATATGGATGTTCTTAAAGGTGAGCCCACTCAATTCCAGCAAGTTCCTGTCATCGCAATGAACAGAGGTCAGTCCAGGCTTCGCTTCCACGACCCTGTGCCCCAGCTTTTCAGCGATGACATAACCGTCCCCTGTCGTTCCAAGTCTTGAATAAGTCATGCCTCCTGTAGCGACAATCAGATTTGTGGAACAGAAGTCACCATGATCAGTGCGTACAGTATAGGTTGATTCATCAAAAAGCACTTCAGTAAGCTTTACCTCTTTCATGATTTTTGCATTTCTGTTGTCACGGATGGCATTCAATAGTGTTTCAAGAACATCATTCGATCTAAGAGTTGCCGGGAACACTTTCCCATCTTCCCTCTCGGTACACTTCAGTCCATGAGATTCAAAATATCTGATCACAGCCTTGTTGTCATGATGTGACAATGAGAATTTCACAAAATTCTTATGCTCGCCATAATGTGAATAGAAAGCCTTGATATCACCTCCGTGCGTCAGATTGCACTGACCGCTCCCGGATGCGAGAAGTTTGAGTCCCAAGCGGTTATTTTTCTCAAGCACAAGCACTTTGAGGGGACTAAGATGTGCCGCCAGATACAATCCCGCTGCACCTCCACCTATAATTATTGCATCATATTTCATGTTTACCTCTTTTACGGTATAATGTTAGTATCAGATTCGATTGGGGTACCGATTGGGGACAGGTGCAAACTGGTACCTTGAGGTACCAGTTTGCACCTGTCCCCAATCGGTACCTCATACTAAGAATTTCAAATATACAAGGAAGTGATCGACTTGTTTTCAACCGAAGCCGAAGCCAAAAACCTCATAAACGCACTCAGAAACGGCACTGCCCCGTTTAGACATCATACGATGATCCTATCCGGTCGCGATGACGAGATCGACTCATTCAAAAAAGCGCTGAAGCTCATTGAAAACGACACCGGTTTAGTGAAAATCCTTGTCGGGGACTACAGCGTAGGTAAATCTTTTCTAATGGGTACCTACAAACATATTGCCCTCAATGACGATTATGTGATTGCATCGTTTCAAATCAACAATGGATATCGATTGAACAAACTGGAAGATCTATACTATGCCATCATGCATAATCTTTATTTGAAGCACAATCCACAGTCTAAATCTTCATTTGATGCTATTTTTGACCTTTGGATTGAAAATCTTAAATACTCACCGTTTCCAGTGCAAAAGAGCCACGAGATTCAGACGGTCTGTGATGCACTCTCGAAGTTCAACCTCACTTTTTCTAGGGCGTTTTTAAGCTATATACGTTCAAAAATCAGGGGAGATCATGAAGCGACCACCACCACAAGCGCATGGCTTTCAGGGGAACAACATATTCCTCAAGGCTTGAAACAAAAAGTCGATCTCACCGGAGGAGTCGACAAGACCAATTCGCTGGATTTCCTTAAATCTTTCGTGAAATTGATCACTTTGCTCGATTATAAAGGACTAATTGTTTTCATCGATGAACTCGACCTGGTATTGCACGATCGAAGTGATATAAGGTTAAGTGCCTATGACAATCTGAAGTACCTTGTCGACCTCACCACCTCTGGAGAACTCCCCAATACTTTTTTTGTTTTCACCGGAACAAAAGAAGTGATTACGTCTGAAGAAAAAGGGGTATTAACGCATACGGCGCTTGCTCAGAGACTAAATCTGAACGTTCCGGAAGATTCCGGCTCGGTGTTTCATATTAGCTCACTTGAACCCATTGCCTTACTGGAATTGACAAAAAAAGTCTTAAAACTTTATAGCAGCTTCACAGCTCTACCGAATCACATCAGTGCTGAGATGCTATATGATGAAATCAATAAAAGCGAACCGAAAGTAACACGTCATTATGTCACAAGGCTCATCGAAAGACTGGATTCTGAAATCCTATGATTCGCCTGAACCTATCTATCATTTTAGCATAGGTTCACAACAATTTTATATGCTTTTTATAAATAATATTGAAGGAAGGTCACAATGAAAGGTACAGTAGTAAACATCTGGCTCAACACAATCACCAAACTCTATGGAGAAAACACAAAAAATAAAATTCTAACCGAACAAGGTTGGAATCCAGGTCGTCTGATCACTCCACTCGAAGAGATTGAAGACAAACGCGTTTTTGCGTTAATCGACGCATTCGCAAAGAACAAAGGTATGAAAAGCGAAGAACTTTGGAGAAAACTTGGGCAAAACAATATCAAATCTTTCCACGATTGGTTCCCGTCCTATTTTGACAATTCCAGTGCCATGGGCTTTCTGATGTTGATGGACAGGGTTCACGCCCAACTCACCAAAATGATCCCAGGAGCTAAACCTCCCCGACTGATTCCGGAAGTCATTGATGAAAAAAACATCTACCTGACCTACAAATCCAAAAGAGGACTGTTTGAGTACCTTGCTGGACTATTTGAAGGAGTCGCTGAGCACTATGGTGAAAAAATCGACGCAAAAATTGTAGAGAAATCAACTGAGGCAGACGGGACCCATGTGGCGAAGTTCCATCTGATATTTGAAAAATCTCCAAAAACAATCAAAAAATACAAGCTCACAAAGTTCTTATCGTTTGGATTCATAAAATCCTTACCAATTAAGATCATGCTGATTCCAACACTTCTTACTGTAGCGATTATCGCAATTCTAAATGGCGTTGAAAACATACCATTATTGATTGGAGCACCAATACTTGTATTCCTTTCAGGCATTTTTGTTGCCAGTGCTGTCATGAAACCGGTAAATGAAATCCATGAGGAACTCGAAAAAATCAGGACACTCCAGATTTCTGAAGATTTGATAGTTAAAACCGGGGACCACATCGAATCAACTTATCGCGACATTGCAGATGTCAAAGACTCACTTAGAGAAGAATTCACTTATTTCAAAGGTGGAATGGATGATCTTTACTCATTCACAGATAAATTCTCCGTGGTTTCCAAGAACCGATTGCCCAGTCCGTACAGGAAGTAGCGGAAGGTGCCATCCATCAAGCCACTGAAACAGAAGGTTCTGTGAGCATACTCGCGGACAACATCGAAATCCTTAATCAAATCAGCCAAAGAGAGCTCGAAGGTAAAGAAAGTCTGGAGTCCGCAGTGAAGCAAATTGAGATTTCATTCAACGATCTCGAGAAAGTCTCCATAAATCTCAACCAGGTCAAAGACAAATTTTCCGAGGTCAACACCCAAGGTACTGAACTCAGTAAGAAAGTCAAAGACATCATTACAATCGTCAGTACAGTCGAAAGTATTGCCGAACAAACGAACCTATTGGCACTTAACGCTTCTATTGAAGCTGCAAGAGCTGGTGAAATGGGACGTGGATTCAGCGTTGTTGCTGAAGAAATCAGAAAGCTCGCTGAGGATTCAAAAAATGCCGTCAGCACCATCAACTCAAGCCTCAACCTGTTCACCCACGGTGTCAACAGCATGGTGAGTCAAGTCAATGACCAGTTCATCGAGCTTGAAAACGGCACAAAGACCATGGCGAACGTCACTGTGGAAAGTAAAAATGCATCTTCCCGAATCAAAGTGGTTTCAAACTCTATTTCCGAGATTTCAAAACAACTTTCGGATGAGACCCAGAAAATCAACAAGGTATTCGAAAACATGCATACTTTAGCTGCCATAGCTGAAGAAAACTCCGCTACATCACAGGAGATGAGTGCAAACGTCACGAATTTCTCCTCAGAGATCATATCGTTGACCGAGAACATCTCTGAACTTGAGAAAGTCGTGTTGTTCCTCAAAAATGAACTCAAAAGATATAAATTATAACAGAAACGGCTCGTTTCCCATTGATGGAGAACGAGCCGTTTTATAATTTAGACAAGTCTTGGATTGTCATAGATATTCGTTTTAAAATATAGGAAACTGTTGAGCAGCAAACGTACCGTCATATCCAGTGCAATCGCCAGAAAAATGACGTTGATAGACATTTGAAACACATAAGCTGCAAGAAGCGCTATAGGAACACGGACCACATAGAGACCGATTCCCGCTGCATACATAGGCATTTTGGTATAACCCGCACCTCTCAGTGCACCACCGAGTACGCCCGCTACATTCTGAGGCACTTGAGCAAGACCGCAATAGATTAGATACATCGTTCCGATTCGAATCAGTTCCTGGTCATTTGTCATAATTCCAAGTAGCACTTTTGGAAACAGCACCAGAGATCCGCCACCAATCACAGACACGATCACAGCCCATCTTATGATTTCTCTTAGGTAACTCCTGGCCTTTTCTGGAGATTTGGCTCCCAGATATCTGCCCACGTAAGCCGTTGCAGCTACTTGAAATCCCGCCATAGGCATATATGCTATGCTTTCCGCTTGGAGCCCCAATTGATAGGCCGCATACGCATTGTCACCATATGTGAGTATTGCCCTGATCAACAATACTGAACTCATTTGCCAAAACAAGGATTCGATGGCACTAGGCACACCCGTTTTATAAACCGAAGAAATGATATTCTTTTTAAATCTGAAAAATGAAGAAAAACTGCTATGTTCAATGATGCCACCTTTTCTTACGATTACGACAATCGCAATAATCGCAGCAATCGCTTGAGACGACGCCATGGCAATACCTGCACCCATGAGTCCTAGTGCCGGAATTCCAAAGGCTCCTCTCACTAAGATCAGACCCAAAACAACATTGAGTATATTCATGATAGCACTGATGATCATTGGTGTAGTTGCGTCACCACGTCCCTGAAGGGCTCCCGCAACAATAAGGACAATACCCAGAAATGGCATCCCAAGCCCCACAACTCTGAGCAGTTTGACACCGACTTCAAGGAGTTCACCTTTAGCGCCGAAAATTCCTAACCAAAAAGAAGGTAAAAATATCAAAGTACTCAAGAAAATCAATGACAATATACAGATTGATCCGATTGTTTGTCTAATTGCATGCTTGATGCGTTCATGGTCTTCCGCCCCTAGTGCTTGAGCGATGACGACCTGGACTCCGATTGCTATGCCTTTGTAGACCGCCCAAATCATACCTCTGACGCGGGTACTGAGGCCCATTGCCCCAATAGCTATGAAACCAAGGTTACCAATGAGTGCCATGGATACGATACCGACCATCATTTCAAGTATACTGGACATCATGATTGGTAAAATCATTTTGAGTATAGCAAGTCTCATTTCGCGTTTTTCAATAGTCACAACAGCCATGACATCCACCCCGAGTCATTTTATTTCGCTTCCCTATATATTCTAACAGAATTGTAGATTTTGTAAATAAAAAAGAGGACCGCTTAAGCGATCCTCCCGTAAATTTTATCGATGCAATATCGGTGATATTCTCTTGTAAAGAACAAGTGTCAAAATTGAAAGTACAATACCTTTGAATATGTTGAACGGCATGATTCCGAATAAGATCAATGTCTCCAGTGAAACTATCGACGGATTCACAGCTGCGCCCATACCAATAATGGCATCAATCGGCATGAAATTCGTATAAAATGGAATCAAAATGAAATAGTTTGCGAGACCGCCAACGATTGACATAACCACAGTTCCCACAGCGAGTCCGATAATCGCCGACTTCTTGGATTTACTTCTCTTATATACCAGAGCGGCAGGAACCACCATGGAAATACCGATTATAAAGTTGGCAAGTTCTCCAACTCCACCAGTTGATGTTTGAAACATATGCAACAAGTTCTTGATGCCTTCAACAGCTATTCCCGCAAAAGGTCCCATTGAAAACGCTAATATAAGTGCCGGTAAATCACTCACGTCGATTTTCAAGAATGCCGGGAAAATTGGAATTATGAGTTCAAATTGCATCAATACGAAAGCGAGAACACTCATCATCGCTATCTTGGTCATATGTGAGACCGAAATCTTTCTTTTTGTCTGTGCTACCATACCTATTACCTCCATCATCATATAATTGGGTTTATGACTTTCGGGGTACAAAAAATCCCCATAAAGCATGACTTCAGGGGAAAATAGACATGTAACATAAACCTCTTCTTCCATCCAGACTATAACTGTCGGCTCTGGAATTCAACCAGATCAACCTTTCGGCTCGCGGGCTATACCGCCGGTGGGGACTCACACCCCGCCCTGAAGATTATTTCGTTTTTATTTTAACACGAGTCTTTTATTATGTCAAGCTATTGCTTCGCTGACCGAACCCTTAGGTGACTTGATCACTTTGCGCTGCCAATTGCCTGTCATATAGATGCCGAGTCCCACGATGCAGATCAAGAGATTACTGATGATCATGGCATACCATATGGAAGAAGGACCGAAATTTGCATTTTTGCTTAAATACATTACCATAGGAATTCTGAGTACCCATAGTCTTCCCATCATGAGGACCATCGCGGAAAGCGTATGACCGGAACCTTGAAATGTACCGACGAGAATTTGAAAATAGCCCATGAGTGGTATGGAGATCAGTATCATTTTCAAATATGCTGTGCCGCTCTCGATCACTTCTGGTGACTGAGTAAAAGCACTAACAATCGTTTCCGAAAATGGGAACATCATGCCACCACCCACAACCAACATGATTGTGCTCAATTTCGTACTGGTCCAAACAGCAGTTTTGGCTCTCTTTACATTGTCTGCACCGAGATTTTGCCCAACAACAGTAGCAAGAGCGCTACCAATTCCCATAGAAGGCATCATGATGAGTGAACTGATTCTATTTCCTACTGCAAAAGCGGTTAATGTGATCTCACCAAACGACACCAGGAACACATTTAGTACAGTAAAACCGAGTGCAGTCGTCGCTTGACCCGCAGAAGAAGGAAAACCAATTTTGATGATTTTCATCAAACGTTCCATGTCCGGCTTCAGATCTGCGAAATCAATTTTGAGACTTTGTTTGTCACTGAATAGAGTGAATACACCATAAATAGCGAAGACACCTGTGGAAAGCACTGTCGCGTATGCGGCACCTTCGATACCCAACTCGAGGACAAAAATGAAAATCGGATCCAGAATCACATTCATAAGAACTGATAAAGCGCCAATCACCAGTGGTGAAATCGTATCACCTTGTCCGTGCTTGACCGCATTGAATGCATTCATCAGAAAAGTCGAAAACAAACCCGCAAACATGATGCTTAGGTACGCGACACCATTGTCGTAAAGACTTCCCGTCGCTCCCATCCATCTGACGATATAAGGTGCGGCGAAGAATCCTGCGACTCCAAGAACAACCGAAAGACTAAACAATAAGAGAATCGCCTGACCGGCTGTTTTTTTTGCCTTAAAATTGTCTCCCGCTCCAATGTATTGTGAAATCAATGCAGACGTAGCAATTGTCATACCGATTCCAAAAGACATCATCAGAAATATGAGTGGCCAGACAAATTGCACCCCAGCTACCTCATTGCCACCAATCCGACTTATAAAGAACGTATCTGTTAAATTATAGAGCGTATGTATGAAGTTGTTGAGCATGACCGGCAAAGACAAAGTCAGAATCACCTTGTTCATATTCCCGTTCAAAATCAAATCCCTTTTCTTTTTGAAATCCATAAAAACCTCTCCATCACATGTCATTTTAGCCATTTTTATTATAGCACATATTAATTAGCTACTCAAACATTTCGTGAGGCTAAATATAATATTTTGTAATACCTTTCGCTCACTCTGTGTATTTCTGATATAATTATCTTATCAAATAATAATGGAGGTCACATATGGTCGTAGGAAATTTTAATGCGCTGAAAGCAAAAGAAATCACCAGCCCACTTGCTCGGAATGCCGCCATGAAAGTATTGGTATCACCAGAAGATGGTTGGGAAGGTTACGTCATGCGCGTAGTCGAGCTGGAAGTGGACGGGTATAGCCCGAAGCACGAGCACGATTGGCCACACATCAATTTTGTAATCGAAGGTAACGGTACCCTTTTAATAGGAGAAACACTTCATACGTTATCACCAGGCAGTTACGCCTATGTACCAAACAACACAATTCACCAATTCTCAAATGCTGGAGACACCACACTAAAATTTATTTGTATTGTGCCGGAAGAAGGTCATCAATAATTAAGGGGATTAATAATGAAATTTTCGAAAAAAATCAAGTTGATCAGGGAACAAATGCGTTTTTCGGGCATTGATGCCTACATTGTCCCTTCAAGTGATCCACACGCAAGTGAGTATTTACCCGAATATTACAAGACCAGGGAATGGGTTTCCGGTTTCAAAGGTTCCGCAGGAACACTCGTCATCACCCCAAAAAAATGTGCACTTTGGACCGATGGCCGATATTTCATCCAGGCAGAAAAAGAATTGGCGGATACAGATATTGTGATCATCAAAATGGGAATGCCATCAGAACCGACAATATCCCAGTGGCTCATCGCTGAACTCGATGATGATTTCAGTGTTGGTTTCAACGGACTACAGATGATGACAAGTGAAGTTCAAAGGCTTCAAAAACATCTGAAGCACAAAAATGTCAAAATAGATTTCACTTCCAACATCATTGACAAGATTTGGCTGGATAGACCTTATCTGCCTTCCGAAAAAATCTATATTCACGATGACGTTTACAATGGTGCATCCTCTAGTGAGAAAATTCAAAGAATCAAAGATAAAATGAATGCACTTGGAGCAAGTAGCCATTTGATCACCAAACTTGATGACATCGCGTGGGTCCTCAACCTCAGAGGCAACGACATCACCAACAATCCCTACTTTCTTTCTTATCTGTTCATTTCCAATGAAAAAGTGATCCTTTATGTGGATCCACTAAAACTCAATAAAAAAATTATTGAGAAATTGCACAGCAACCAGATCAAAGTCAAGCTTTACGAAGATTTGCTCAAGGATCTCGGCGGACTCAAATGCCTCAAAGCCATCATGCTGGATAAGTCCGCTACACCATACTTTATTTATAACAGTTTGGAAAATCGTTGCAAAGTGATTGACCACAGGAATCCAAGCACTGATTTCAAAGCAGTGAAAAACGATGTGGAACTGAAACATCTTGAAACGTGTTACATCGATGATGGCGTAGCTGTCGTAAAATTCCTAAATTGGTTGTCGAAAACAGGCACGGAAACTTTGACTGAAGTGGACATAGACACTAAGATCACCGCATTCCGCAGTGAAAATCCACTGATGCGAGGAAAAAGCTTTGATACCATTGCAGCTTATAGAGACCATGGTGCAATCATGCATTACAGAGCAACTGAGCAAAGTGCCTATACGATTGAACCAAAAGGATTGCTTCTGATTGACTCCGGTGCACAGTACTTGAACGGAACAACAGATATCACCCGAACCGTTGCCATGGGTCCCCTTACCGAGGAGGAGAGAACCGACTTCACGTTGACTCTGAAGAGCATGCTTGCCCTCTCAAGAGCAGTATTCCTTGAAGGTGCAACAGGCACACATCTCGATACTATATCTCGCATGAACATGTGGGAACACGCAATGGATTACAAAAGCGGTACCGGACACGGCATAGGATATTTCCTTGGCGTTCACGAAGGTCCTGGAAAAATCTCCATGAACCTTTCCGATGTACCACTCGCCCCAGGTATGGTGTTTTCCAATGAACCTGGTGTATACAGAAACGGCAAGCACGGCGTAAGACTTGAAAACATCATATATGTCATTCCGCATAAGGAAAATGAATTCGGTCGTTTTTTCAGATTTGAGACATTGACCATGTGTCCACTTGATATTGATGCAATCGATCTTGATATGATGACCAAAGTCGAAAAAGACCAGCTCAATGCTTATCATGAAAAAGTCAGAACCTTGCTATCCCCTAAGTTGAATGAAGAAGAAAAAAAATGGCTTGAAAATGCAACACGTGCCATCTAGAATAATTGACTATAATGAATTAAAGAGACTCACAAAATCATCGATTTTGTTGAGTCTCTTATCTTTTTCTTTTCCTATTCTCCCTGCCTTACCTGCTTCTTCCCTGCTCTTAACTACTTCCCTATATCATTTCTATAATACGCCTGATCGAAACTTATTTTACGAACAGCCTCATATGCGCCAGCTCTAGCCGATTCAAGATCATCACCTAGGCTTGTCACACCAAGCACGCGCCCACCATTTGAAACGATATCACCATCTGACATCTTGGTCCCACAATGAAACACTGTCGCACCACTTACATTCTCAAGACCTCTGATGATTTTTCCTTTTTCATAGTTTTCCGGATAACCTCCTGATGACATGATCACACAAACCGCATTCTGATCAATCCAATCCAGTTCGATTTCATCAAGCTTTTGTGAGATAATCGCTTCGAATATAACAATAAGGTCGTTTTTAAGTCTCGGGAGTGTGACTTCCGTTTCAGGATCACCAAATCTGACATTGTACTCCAGTACACGTATGTCATCTCCATCGATCATAATTCCGACGAACAATATGCCTTTGAACTCAATGCCATCCTTATGAATGCCGTCTATGAACGGCTGAAGAATAGTTCTATTTATAGTGCCCATCATGGCATCATCAATCACGCGACTTGGAGAATAAGTGCCCATTCCGCCTGTATTGGGCCCCAAATCTCCATCCATGGCCTTTTTGTAATCTTGGGCGGCTTGCATTGGTAGCAGTGTCAATCCATCACAAAAACATAGAATTGAAGCCTCGACGCCTACTAAAAATTCCTCAATGACCACACATGCTCCAGCTTCACCGAACACGAGATCCTTCATCATATCATCAATTGCAGCTCTTGCCTCAATCTCATCGTTTGCAATGATAACGCCTTTGCCAGCCGCAAGACCATCGGCTTTGATCACCACCGGAAACCCAAACTTTCCCAGTGCGCAGGTAGCCTCTTCATGTGAATTGTAAGTGCCATAAGCGGCTGTGGGGATACCATGTCTTGTCAGAAAAGCCTTTGTGAAATCCTTGCTTCCTTCAAACTGCGCCGCAACCTGATTAGGACCGATGATTTTAAGGCCTTCTGATTCAAATCGATCCACTATTCCTAGAACGAGAGGGACTTCAGGACCTACAACCGTCAAATCAATGTTTTGGTCTTTCGCAAAAGTAAGCAAGGCATCAATGTCATCCACCGGGATATCGATACACGTGGCAATCTCCATGATCCCCACATTGCCTGGTGCTGCAAAAATTTCAGGATTATGTGAGCTTTGATTCAATTTCCATGCGATGGCATGTTCTCTTCCACCACTTCCAACAATAAGTATTTTCATGCTTAGCCCCTTATAAATTATGGATTAGTGTTTGAAATGTCTCATCCCTGTGAACACCATAGCAATGCCATACTTGTTGGCTTCATCGATGATGTCTTGGTCCTTCACTGAACCTCCGGGTTGAATAATTGCAGAAATTCCAGCCTCCGCAGCAGCTTTGATGGCATCCGGAAAAGGAAAGAATGCATCCGATGCGAGGACTGCGCCTTTTGTCGAATAATTAGAATGTGCTATTGCGCCTTCTGCTGCCCACACTCTGCTGACTTGACCTTGACCAAGTCCTAGAGTTTGTCCATCTTTAGTGATTACTATGCCATTGGATTTCACATGCTTGCAGACTTTCCAAGCGAACATGAGCTCCTCGATTTCATTTTTGGTCGGAATGCGTTCGGTTACACTTTTGAGCTCACCTTCGATGAGAACCTCATCGGTTTCTTGAACTAAAAGTCCTCCAAGTACTTTTTTCAGATCCAGTCTTGGTCGGTCCATTTTATCGCCAATGCCGCTAAGTTCAAGCAAGCGGATATTCTTTTTAAGTGAAAGTTTTTCAAATGCATCCTTCTCAAATTCAGGAGCAATGACAATCTCAAGAAAGATTTCACTGAGTTTCTCTGCTGTCTTTAGATCAACAGCACTATTGAGAGCGACTACCCCTCCAAAGATAGATTGTGGATCGCATCCATAAGCCTTCTCATAAGCATGAAGGATGTCGTAACCCACACCAACTCCACATGGAGCGGCATGTTTAACCGCCACTGCAGTTGGTTTCTCAAATTCTTTTATTAATGCGATTGCAGCATTGGCGTCATTGATGTTGTTGAACGAAAGCGCTTTGCCATGCAATTGCTTTGCTGCTGATAGTGTTGTTTCAGTGCCAAGAACTTCTTTATAAAATGCCGCCTTTTGATGTGGATTCTCACCATAGCGCATATCTTCAACTTTTTCATAAGTGAGTGTCAAAAGACTTGGGAAAGCATCTTTGTCCGCTTTCTCCCTCAAATACGAAGCAATCATCGCATCATAATTTGCAGTATGTTCAAATACTTTGAGCGCTAAATCATATCTGAGTTCATAGGTCACTTCGTTGTTTTTCAGTGCCTCATAAACCCTGTCATAATCCGCAGGATCGACAATCACCAGTACATCCCTGTGATTTTTTGCCGCTGATCTAAGCATGGTCGGTCCGCCGATGTCTATATTTTCAATCGCTTCTTCAAGCGCTACATTCGATTTTGAAATGGTTTCCTTGAAAGGATAAAGGTTGATCGCTACAATATCGATGGTCTCAATATTGAGTTTTTCCAGTTGTTCCATATGGGAAGGATTATCTCTCATAGCAAGTATCCCTGCATGTACAGAAGGATGAAGTGTCTTGACACGACCATCCAAACATTCCGGAAACTCAGTGATGCGCGATATGTTGATCGCATCCACGCCCGCATCCAAGATAGTCTTTTCAGTACCACCTGTTGAAATAATCGATACTCCTAATTCAGATAGTTTTTTTGCAAAATCCACAATCCCTGTTTTATCAGAAACACTGATGAGTGCTCTAAGATTCATATCCGCCTCCAAAATTATTTATAAGATCTTTAAGTACTTTGACCAGTAGTTCGTGTTCGTATGCCAGCACACGCTTTGATAGGATTTCAGCAGTATCGCTTTCTTGAACCTGAATCTCTACCTGGTCAATCACCCTTCCTGTGTCCACTCCCTCATCCACGTAATGAACCGTCACTCCTGTGACAGCATCTCCACTCGAAATCACCGATTCATGCACTTTTATGCCGTAAAAGCCTTTACCTGAGTGTCTGGGGATAAGCGATGGGTGAACGTTTATGATTCTGTCTTTGAATGCAGCAATGACACTAGAAGGCAATATATTGAGATACCCCGCCAATACCACAAGATCAATCCTCTCACTCACAAGCAAATTCAGAAGTGCGTTTTCACGCTCAATTTCATCGGGATAGTTGCCGATCCCGATATAATATGCTGGAACTCCAGCAGCCTCAGCCCTGTTAAGTCCAAATGCCTGTTTGCGATTAGACACCACACACGCGACCTTAAGATCCAGTTCACCGGTTTTGACAGCATCGAGGATGGACTGTAGATTGGTGCCACCACCTGAAATAAGAACCGCGATTCTTACTTTTGACATAATATGACCCCTTCATCACTTTTGACAATACTGCCGATCACAGAACAAACCTCTCCATTTGATTCCAGTGATTGAATGGTCATATCCACTTCGTCAGGACTGACCACCACTATAAATCCGATGCCCATATTGAAGGTTCCAAACATATCTTCAACTGAGATGTCTCCTTTTTCTTGCATTACTTTAAAAATAGGAAGAGGCGTCCAGGCATTGAGATTGATTTCTGCAGAAAGTCCCTCTTGAAGGATTCTAGGAATATTCTCGTAAAATCCCCCTCCAGTCATGTGCACAGCACCCTTCACATTGACTTTTTCAAACAAATCGAGCATGGATTTCACATAGATTCTCGTAGGTGTCAAAAGTGACTCTCCGAGTGTTTCACCAAGCTCATCGATGTAGTCGTTCACACCAAGTCCCATACGCTCGAAAAACAACTTTCTCACCAGTGAGAAACCATTGGAATGTACCCCACTTGAACCAATTCCGATTACTACATCTCCGGGATTGATATCTTTTCCTGAGATGATTTTTGATTCTTCAACTACACCGACTGCAAAACCAGCCATGTCATATTCACCATCGCTGTAAAAACCAGGCATCTCAGCGGTTTCCCCGCCAAGAAGCGGCATCTTTGAAAGCTTGCAACCATCTGTGATTCCTTTTACTAGCTCAGCAGCTTTTTCAGCTTTAAGTTTGCCCGTGGCTAGATAATCCAGAAAAAACAACGGAGTGGCACCTTGGCAAAGGATATCATTCACACACATAGCCACAAGATCTTGTCCCACAGTGTCATGACGGTCCATCATGAAAGCGATCTTCAGTTTTGTACCAACGCCATCGGTTCCTGCCACCAGAACAGGATTTTCAAATTTTCCGCTCAATCTCAACAATCCACCGAAACTGCCAAGATCACCGATCACATCCTCATTGAAAGTTTCCTTGACATGCTTTTTCATAAGTTCAACTGCTTTTGCGCCTTCTTTTACATCGACTCCCGCAGAAGCATATGTTAATTTGTCATCCATTATTTCATTCTCCTTATGATTACTCAAATCTCAATTTGTCAGCACTTTCTGGAACTTCCATAGGATAATCGCCATCAAAACACGCAGTACATAGTTCACATTTTGGAAGTCCGATCCCCTGTACCAAACCTTCTGCACTCAAGTAAGCAAGACTATCTGCACCGATCATTTCTCTGATTTCTTCAACCGTTTTGATTGCACCAATCAGGTGTTGACGGTTTGGTGTGTCGATACCAAAATAACAAGAATGAGTCACTGGAGGCGAGCACACTCTGATGTGTACTTCTTTTGCTCCAGCGTCTTTAAGAGTCTTGACGAGTTTTGCACTCGTTGTCCCTCTCACGATAGAGTCATCTATAAGGATCAATCGTTTACCGTTAATGTTGTCCTTCATAGCGTTAAGTTTGAGTCTAACAGCAAGTTCTCTCGATTTTTGATCAGGCTGGATGAATGTTCTACCCATGTATTTGTTCTTGATCAAGCCCACATCAAATGGAATTCCTGATTCTTCAGCGTATCCGATTGCTGCAGCTGTACCCGAATCCGGAACGGCAATAACCATATCAGCATCCACGGGATTCTCTCTAGCCAGGATCTTGCCGGCTTCTTTTCTTGTCACAAATACATTTCTGCCGTCGATGATGCTGTCTGGTCTGGCAAAATAGACATATTCAAAGGAACAAACCGCTTTTCTGCAATTTTCTGCAAATCGCATACTCTCGACTCCGTTTGAGTCAATAATCACGACTTCACCAGGTTCGATATCTCTAACAAACTCTGCACCTACTACATCGTGGGCACAAGTTTCAGACGCGAGCACATAACCCCCGTCTATTTTTGCAAGTGATAAAGGTCTGAGTCCATTTCTGTCTCTGACACCAATCAGCATGTTGTCTATAATGATCACCAGTGCAAATGAACCTTTGATTTCCTTTACCGATTCAATGACTGCTTCTTTCATACCCATATGGTAATTACGTGCTATAAGGTTTGCAATGACTTCAGTATCGATTGACGTCTGGAAGATTGAACCCTCATCTTCAAGTTTCTCTCTGATTTCTCCTGCATTCACCAGATTGCCATTGTGAGCAAGTGCAATGCTACCACCTTTGTATCTGACCACAAGGGGTTGGGCGTTTGAGACATAGCTTTCTCCAGTAGTCGAATAACGCACATGTCCGATACCGATATCAGCAGGCAGCCTATCCAGGATTTCGTTGCTGAACACTTCCTGAACCAAACCCATTTCTTTGTAATATTGCATCTTATTATCTTTGAGCACTGCGATTCCAGCGCTTTCTTGTCCTCTATGCTGTAGGGCGATTAGTCCATAACAGACCATTTGTGAAATAAGAGGCACCCCAGGTGCATGGATACCAATGACACCGCATTCTTCATGCAATTTGTCTGAGCCGTGAAATACTTCCATCATTAATCCTCCAGTCCGTTATTTTTGAACTCTTCCAAGTACTTCCTGATATACAGATTCCACGTCACCAAGATCTCTTCTGAAACGGTCTTTGTCCATCTTTTTGTCTGTTTTTGCGTCCCACAGTCTACAAGTGTCAGGAGATATTTCATCAGCCAATATCACATTGCCGTCGTAAATTCCGAATTCTAATTTAAAGTCGATGAGTTTCAAATCTCTTTCTATAAAAAACTTTTGAAGCAAAGTGTTAATTTTAAGGGCATAACTTTTTACCGTCTCTACCTGCTCTTTGGTTGCATATCCCATTGCAGCAATATGATAATCGTTGATCATAGGATCGCCAAGTTCATCGTTTTTATAACAAAACTCAAGGACGGTTTCTTTCATGATGACGCCCTCCTCAAGACCTAGTCTTTTTGCGAGTGAACCCGCCGCCACATTTCTTACGATAACTTCAAGTGGTAGGATTTCCACTGCTTTGACCACTTGCTCGCGATCGCTTAGGAGCCCTTCGAAATGAGTCGGAATGCCTTCCAGTTCAAGCATTTGAAATAAAAGAGCACTCATCTTGTTGTTGACGATCCCTTTATCCAAAATCTGACCTTTCTTCTCGCCGTTGAAAGCTGTGGCGTCATCCTTATACTCTATCCAATAACGATCTTTAACATCAGTCTTATATACTCTTTTCGCTTTTCCCTCGTATAACATTTCCAGCTTGTTCATCATGGCCTCCTAGTATTTGGATTGAATCGCTTGGTCTTTTTCAAGAACCTTCTCTGACATACTTTTCTTATAAGCGTGCATTTTGACTCGTAATTCAGGATATTTGATCGATAACATCTGTACCGCCAAAAGTGCAGCATTTTCCGCACCGTTGATCGCTACAGTCGCTACAGGGATTCCACTTGGCATCTGAACGATTGAAAGTAGAGAATCCAGTCCATCAAGTGTTGATGATTGGATGGGTAAGCCTATAACCGGTAAAACAGTGACACCTGCGATGACACCTGGTAGGTGAGCTGCTTTTCCCGCAGCACCAATGATGACTTCCACTCCCCTTGCTTCAGCACCGATAGCATACTCAATGGCCAGGTGTGGGGTTCTGTGTGCCGAAAGTACACGAGCCTCGACTTCCACTCCAAATTCTTTCAGAATATTGATGCTTTTTTCAACAATCGGGAAATCTGAATCACTTCCCATTAAAATCGAAACTTTCATAAAACCTCCATAAATCCGAATTATATTCTGGACTTTCACTATTTTATTCGTCTATATCCATGATAACGAAGATTTTATACACCGTCAAGGTCTTACGAACAATTTTATATCAAATTAAATTAATATTCAGAAAAAATTAATAAATAAAAAAGCCGAGGTCCATATGAACCCGGCATCTATAACTTACTCAAAAATATACTCTGTAAAATGATTATACTCTTCATCAGGATGTAGCATGTGAACCACATTTGGATAGTGCTGCATCTCAAAACATATGCCTTCATGATTCTTGTAACCGATGTTGTTGGTATAGACGACCACACAAGGCTGATTGCTGTTTATGGTCAACTTTCTTCCACTCATTCCATCTTCCAAAATCACAGAAGGTTGATCCAGATCAGACTTGATATTGAGATCAAAAGGATGATCCAGTCCATTAGGAGGCTTTGCAAACACTTCGGATAATTTCTTTGGAACTCTAAAATCAAACGGGGTCCCAACAACAGATTCGGAGTCACTTACAGGGATTCCGTTTTCCTGAAGAGGTCTATAAGCCATGGCATTGATGAACAAAATATGATCATCGAGTTTGATGCCACAATCCCCTGTTAAATTGAAATAATTATGATGAGCCATATTCAAATGACACATCTGATCCGTGGTTGCTTTGAATGAAACGGACAATCGATTGTCCTCATGTAGCCTGAAATGGGCATAAATCTCCATATTGCCAGGAAATCCTCCCGTCATGTGCTTATGGCTATGAAAAAGAGAAACTCCACAATAATTCATTTCCACACTTCTCTCTCTGATCTCCCAGAGCTGTTTATGAAAACCAGTGTTTCCACCGTGCAGATTTGCATCACCATTGTTCTTTTCCAGTTCAAAACCGGTACCCTCCAGATTGAGCTTAGCATTTTCAATGCGGCCCGCACTTGGTCCTATGACGGTGTTTAAATAAAGTGGATTGACCAGCATACTTTTCGGATCATCGTAATTCAGTAAAATATTGCCAACCTTGCCGTCTCGATCCGGAACATTGATTGAAATCATGGTACAGCCATAATTTAATATTTGAACCGACATTTGGCCATTATCGAGAGTTATGCAGTCGACTTCGAGATCCAATAGTTCACTGAATGGTTCGTGTTTTGAAATTTCAACGCGCATATCCACCTCCTATAATAGACAGCCTTCCTCTAAAAATTTGAGCACACCTTCATAACTATCTTTAAACACACCGGAATCTATCAAGGCTAGTTCAAACTTTTTACCGATCTCATCATCAAAAAACCTTGATAATGCTTGTTCATCAGAAATCAGATCTTTTATGGTTTCACCAAGAGATGCCACCCACTGATCGTGCTTGATCAGTTCAGGGGAATCGTCAAACAGGCCTGCTTTGTACCCACCGGATGACATCAGCATTTCCATCAGTTGATTCTTCTCAGCGACAAGACGTCCCGGAAGCACTGCAAGTCCCATAACTTCTATCAGACCAATATTTTCACGCTTGATATGATGATGCTCATCATGTGGATGAAAAAGACCTGATGGATGCTCAGGAGTGTGTCTGTTGTTCCTGAGGGCCAGGTAGAGTTCATAAACCCCGTTTTTCTTTCTCATGATCGGCGTCACCGTATTATGTCTTTGATCGGTATGTGATATCAAATCATAATCGAGATCACTGTATTCAATCCAGCTGGCAAGGATGTTGTCTGCAAGATCAATAAGTCTTTCACGATCAGTACTGGCAAGTTTTACAACAGAAAGTGGCCACTCCAAAACTGATATGTCGACATTCGGATATTCCACAGCATCATACTGTAAGGCTTCTTTCGCGCGCATCATCGGCATTTCGTAGTTGCCCGCCTGATAATGGTCATGTGTGAGAATTGATCCACCCACCGTATGCAGATCCGCATTGGATCCTACAAAATAATGGGGCAGTAAGTCCACAAAATCACTCAGTCTCACAAAAGTGTTTCTGTCAATTTTCATATTTCGGTGTTCTTTACAGAGCACTATGGCGTGCTCATTGTAATATACATAAGGTGAGTACTGAAAATACCAGTCTTCCCCTCCAAGTTCCATCTTCACCAGTCGATGATTTTGCCTTGCAGGGTGCTTGATATTGCCCCCATAGCCCGCATTTTCCACACAAAGCAAACATTTTGGATAGACTGAAGGTTTGGCTTCCTTCATCATTGCAATCTCTTTGGGGCTCTTTTCAGGTTTTGAAAGATTGATGGTGATATCCAGTTCACCGAACACTCCATTCGAAGTCCAGCTTACATTGTTTTTCACCCGGTCCATTCTGATATACGCACTCTTATTAGAAAGTGTATAGAAATAGGCAGTAGCTTTTTCTGGAGATTCATTGTGAAGTGCCCAAAATTTCTGATTGAGCTCTGAGTTCCTCGGCAATAGTTTTGACATCAACTCAGCCTGAAAAGACTCGATTTCATATTCGAGCTCAAGACGATCCTTGCGATTGGCAACAAAAGCTCCAAGCAAATCGTAAATGTCATCATCAGAGGTTTCTCTCACCACATCATCCAGATCGCATTCAATCTGAAGAAAACGCCAAAGTTCATTGCGTACCACTTCCACATCACAGCTTGTCATCAACTCATTTTTGATTCCATAATCCAATAATTTTTCAACCAAAACAAAATCATTCATGCCATACTCCCGCTCCGCTTGAAATAACGGCTTTGTAAAAACTAGGGACAAGTCCCGTCTGATCAGTGTAAACTCTACGGATATGATTCTCGTAATCTTCAACATGCGCCTTGTGTACAAGGGCTACAACGCACCCGCCAAAGCCGGCTCCTGTCATTCTGGCACCTAGCACACCACTGAGCGGTCTCCCTGCATCGACAATGATGTCGAGCTCATCACAACTGACTTCAAAATGATATCTGAGTGAATCATGGGACCTGTACATCCATTCCCCAAAAGCCATCAAATCTCCAGATTTCAGTGCGATGCTCGCCTGCTGAGTCCTATATTGTTCCATTACCGCATGATGAGTGCGTTTGTAAACTTCTTCAGAAGGCATCAGTTCAGTTAATGTCAACCACTCTTTCGGTGTCAACTCGCAGATCCCGCTGAGAGGCTTCGCTTCATTAAGTGCCTTGAGTCCAAGATCACAGGCAATCCTTCTTGCATTGTATGCGGAGTCCACCAGTCCTCTTTTCTTGTTGGTGTTGACGATCATCAGAAGATATTCACCAAGTTCAAGTGGTACATGATCGTACTCCAGTGTATTGCAATCGAGCAAGATGGCGTGGTCTTTTTCACACATGGCGATGGAAAACTGATCCATTATGCCACAGTTCACGCCATTGAATTGATTTTCAGATCTTTGACTGAGCAAGGCAATATCTTTTTTTGAAAATCCAAGTGCATAGTGGTCATTGATCATGGTCGCTGTCAATACTTCAATAGACGCAGAAGAAGAAAGACCCGCACCATTTGGCAAATCTCCAAAAAAGAGAACATCAAAACCATGATCAAGTACATTGCCCATCCTCTGAATCTCGTTGAAAATCCCCATAGGATAGTTGCACCAATCCATAGCGATGTCATATTCAATACTGCCAAGGTTGAACCTATAAATGCCTTGATCCTCAAAATTGAGGGAAATCATGTGCACTTCACGATCAAGTCTTGGTCTGATCAGCGCATAAGTTCCAAGGTTGATGGCGCAAGGCATCACCAGACCACCATTGTAGTCTATGTGTTCTCCGATCAAATTGACTCTACCAGGCGAGAAATACATAGCCAAATTGTCTATATTATCATCGAAATACTCGATGAATTTACTTATCATATTTTCCTTCACAATTCTTCCTCCATCCATCAAGAATTCACATAACCTTCGGGATGACCCTTATGCCATCTCCAGGCGTCTGTTATCACGCGCTCTACGTTGCTTAAGTGCGGTTCCCATCCGAGAATACGCTTTGCTTTTTCAGCGGATGCAACTAGAACAGAGGGATCTCCGGCTCTGCGTGGTCCAATTTCTACAGGAATAGGGTGTCCGGTGATTTTTCTGGAAATATCTATGATTTCCTTGACCGAAAAACCTTCTCCGGTTCCAAGGTTGAATATGTCACTTTCATTGCCCGCTCTGAGGTATTCAAGAGCCAATAAATGCGCATCGATCAAGTCGACCACATGAATGTAATCTCTGATGCAGGTGCCGTCCTTGGTCGGGTAATCCTCACCAAAAACTGAGATGGCCTTTCGTTTGCCGAGAGGGACCTCTAAAACCAATGGAATCAGGTGGGTCTCAACGACATGAGCTTCCCCGATCGTTCCAGACGAATCCGCACCTGCCACATTGAAGTATCTAAGTGAAACATATTTAATGCCATGAGCCAAATCCACCCATTTGAACATTTTTTCCATCATAAGTTTCGATTCACCATAAGGACTTTCAGGCTTAGTCTCACAATTTTCAGTAATCGGTACTTCATTTGGCTCACCATAAACCGCTGCAGTGGAAGAAAATATGATTTTCTTTACACCAAATTCGCTCATGACTCTGAGCAATACATTAGCACCAGTCACGTTGTTGTCAAAATATTTTATGGGGAGCTTCACTGATTCCCCAACAAGTGAATTGGCGCTGAAATGCATGACTGCATCGATGGCATGCGCCTCAAAAACAGCTTTGAGTGCTTCGTAATTTCTAATGTCAACGTTATAAAATTTTACACCGGCCCCAACTGCCTCAATATGTCCGGTTTCCAGATTGTCGACGACAATCACTTCCTCACCTCTATCAAGAAGCATCTTGACAGCGTGACTTCCAATGTATCCTGCACCGCCTAGAACAAGTACCATAGCGTCTCCTTCTTTTCCAATTGATTTGTTACTACAATCATATCATATTGAAGATTAACGTCAATATTTTAGTAAATATTTACTTAAATTTTTCTTGCGGTTTTTCGACAAGAAACTTCCAATATTTCTTAGGCATCATGTGCATTTGCTGCCTTGGATTGTTGCGATGTTCAATTGCAATTCTTTTGAAATAAGTCTTCCACATGTCCTGATAGGCTTTCTCAGAACTTGATAGTTTCAAATCCTCGAGTCCATCAAGCGGACGAATATAGACTTCTTTTCCATCGTAAAAAGCAGCCATCTTTCTTTTGGTGTCGTGAATGACCCAAATCTGGTTTGAAAGCCGCTCCTTGAAGTGTCCGGTCATAAGAGTCAAAATGTTGGCTGTAGGTTCGAATGTCGCATATAAAATGCCGCTTTGCAGTTCCACAAACCGTATGAGCCCGAGTAACAAATGTGATTCCCTACAAACTTTATTGTAGATTTTATAAATTTTGTTGATATCTTGGTCGGCAAAAAAATCGAGTCCTTTCTCTCCCAGACGGTTCATCTTTTTTAGAAAACAGAAAAGATACGTCCCATATTGTTCATCATCAGACAAATAAGCATAGGCCGCTCTTCTGAATCCGATCTCACCGAATTCTTCCAGCAGCCATTTCGTGACTTTTTCAGCTTTCGAAGGATCAGTCTCCACTTCAGTCACGATAGAGAAACAATCCCTTTGATAAAATGCCGCACTGACCAATCTGGCTTCGCCGGCTTTCACACGGTCATTGAACATTTGGTAAATACCCGTTAATGCGCCTTCAAAACTCCCATCGTACAGATAATCTTTCATGACGATACCCCGAATTGGTTCGGATAAATCTCAAATAGAGAGATTTGAGGCGATACATCGGCCAGCAATTGTCTGATCAGAAATGGATTTTGATCGGCAGCAGTCATCATCTTTCCCTTACATGTTATGAAATACTTGGCGCGCTTGAGGACAACCCCCATGCGTTTCAGGGCATCAAAGTCCAGCGGACCAAATTTTCTGGATGCCACGATGCGCCTGGCAGTCACATTTCCGATGCCTGGAATGCGAAGAAGAGTCATCAGATCCGCACGATTGATCTCAATAGGAAAATATTGCATGTTTCTAAGTGCCCATTGGCATTTCGGATCAATCATCATCTCGAGAAACGGGTCTTCTTCAGTCAGAATTTCTCCAGCACGGAACCCATAAAATCTTAATAGCCAATCCGCTTGGTAAATCCTATGTTCCCTCATGAGTGATACCTCTCCGTATGGCTGACAGCTCGGTACATTGCCAACTGGTATGTAACTGGAATAGTAGACGCGTTTAAGGTCCATTTTCTTGTAAAACGATTCAGCGATTCTAAGAATATTGTAATCCGCTTCAGGTGTGGCCCCGACTATGAGCTGTGTGGTCTGCCCGGCAGGCACGAATTTTGGGGCATTCTTGAAACGTCCCTTATCGCTCCTGTATTCTTCGATGCCTTCTTTTATTTGCATCATCGGGTTGATCATGTCGATTCTGGACTTCTCCGGCGCGAGCAGCCTGAGACTTCTTGTAGTGGGCAGTTCAATGTTGATACTGATTCTATCCACATATTTCCCGGCTTCCTCAATCAGTTTGGCGTCCGCTCCAGGGATTACCTTGAGATGGATGTACCCATTAAATCGCTCCACTGTTCTGAGGCGCTTCACAACTTCAATAAGCTGTTCCATGGTATAATTCGGATTTCTGACCACTCCAGAACTTAAAAAAAGACCTTCAATGTAATTTCTTCTATAAAATTGGATCATCAGATCCACAAGTTCATCCGGCGTGAATTCAACTCTTTTCAGCTTGTCATTGGAACTCCTGTTTATGCAATAGCCACAATCATAGATACATTTGTTGGTATAAAGTATCTTCAGAAGCGAGATACAGCGCCCATCGTCACTGAAACTGTGGCAAATTCCCGGTAGAGACGCGCTACCAAGGGCATTCTTCTCCCCAGGTCTCGAACTTCCACTGGACGAACATGAGACATCATATTTTGCTGAATCCGCTAAAATCGCCAATTTATCAAGCACTTCCATTTTGCACCTCCTAAAACAGAACATGTGTTCTATTCTATTATATACTCCCTTCACCCTGATGTAAATAAAAAAAGCGGAGCACCAGGGCTCCGCAATCCTTTGATTAATAATAGAAGTAATCGCCTTCTATGTTTTTGTAAAAATCTTCTGCTTTTGACTTGAATGGTACCATATTGAAGTAAAGACAATCTTCAGCGACCTGGATTCCAAGCATGGCTCGTCTAGCAGCAATAAAACTGTTTTCTCTTGGCTGCAATGTTGAGAAACTGCTGTAATAAGCCGGTGGGAATTGGCCTCTTTGGAAAATGACATCATGAATCGTGTTCGGAAACCTCGGGTCTGCCACTCGATTGAGCACCACGTTTGCAACTGCCGTCTTTTTTACCACCGAACCATCTCTGGCTTCGATGTCGACGATTCTTGCAAGCCACAACAAGTCTTCATCTGTGTAACTGCCTAGGTTCACAATCTCATCAGCCGATACAGTCATCGACGGATGACTCACTTTCGTTGTGAGTTCGTTTTCGTCCCATACATAGTTGAATCCAAACAGTTCCGACAAATAGTTCATCGGTACAAAGATTCTTCCGTTTACAGTTCTAGTGGAGTGCTCCATTGGAACATACTCATTATTGATTAAAACTTTGTTTGAATCCATACCAAAACTGACATAATTTCCATCTTTATATACTACGGCCAGTTTTGAAAGTTCCAGCCAAGTGACATCAATTCCTAATCTCTGAGCAAACATTGAAACGGAACCGTAAACAACTCCTGAATCAACGAGAGTCATATCGTCATTGTTTATAATCTGATCGTTGATTGATAATAGCGAGTCACTTGCAAAACCTGCACTTGAAATCACGATAACCATCAAAGTCATCAAAAGCAATGCTTTAAACCTCATAAATCCTCCTATGAAAATTACTATTCATAGATTCTACCACAAAAAAGGAGAATAATCAAAATTTACTCGAAATAACGCACTCCAGCTCTGATGATTTTGAAGTCTTTTTCACCATAAATGTTCTTGTATAAGTTCTTTCCGATGCGTTCAACATGACCCATTTTTCCCAGAATTCTACCGTCTGGTGATGTAATGCCTTCAATGGCATCCACAGATCCATTGAGATTGAAAGCACCATCATAAGTCGTGTTTCCTGACTGGTCGACATATTGTGTGGCAATCTGACCGTTTTTCGCCATCAGATCAATGGTCTCAGCATTGGCATAAAATCGTCCTTCACCATGTGAGAAAGCGGTTTTATAAATCTCATCCACGTTAGCATCAGCCATCCAAGGTGACATTACAGAGGCCACTCTCACTCTACCCATTCGTGCAACGTGTCGTCCAATTTTGTTGAAAGTCAGTGTAGGCGCATCTTGATCCAGCGCTTTGATTTCTCCATATGGCAGTAACCCCAGTTTGACGAGTGCCTGAAAACCGTTGCAAATTCCGATCATCAATCCATCACGGTTGCCTACTAGTTCCATTACCGCCTCAGCCACTCTAGGATTTCTTAGAACCGAAGCAATGAATTTTCCCGACCCTTCAGGTTCATCGCCTGCGCTGAATCCTCCCGGTAAAGCCAATATTTGAGCGTTACGGATCATTTTCACCAACATTTCGATGGATTCATTTATATCCGCGGTATTTCTGTTTCTAAATACAAAGGTCTCAGCGTCTCCTCCAGCTTTGTTGAATGCACTTTGAGTGTCATACTCGCAATTGGTACCTGGAAAAATCGGTATGAGAATCTTAGGTTTGATGGTTTTTATAGAAGGTCTATGTGTGTTTCTTTCATTATAAGTGTGTCTTTTCGCAGGCCCTTTTTCTTCGAATACTGTAGGAAATACTTGATTCAATGGCTGTTCCCAAACTGTTTTCGCCTCACTGATCACGATTTTTATATCCTTGTGACTTAAAACAGGATTCTGTGTTGTTTTTCCAACCTTTAATAGCGCTTCTACATTAGAATAGTTGTTTTGGTGTTTTGAGTCAACCTCAAACACAATGCTACCATATGCCTCTTCAAATAGAATTTTCTTGTCCAGTGGTTCAAGTTCGACACCAATGCCATTACCAAAAGCCATCTTGGTGAGTGCTACTGCAATTCCACCTTTACCGATTGCATAAGCCGATAAAATTTCCCCGCTGTCTATTCCTTTTTTGATGAATGAGTAACCTCTTAATAATGTGTCAAAATCCACCAACTGGTTGTCGTCTCTTTTTGCTTGCCAGGCATAGATCAAAGAATCCGTTTTCTTGAGTTCCGGAGAGATGATTTGCTCAGCTTTACCAGTCGCTACAGCAAAGGAAATCAATGTAGGGGGTACATGAATATCTTTGAAAGTCCCAGACATGGAATCTTTTCCACCTATGGCAGCCGTTCCAAAACTGGATTGAGCCAAGCTCGCACCAAGAAGAGCCGCAAATGGTTTTCCCCATTTTTCTGGAGATTGGCCAAGTTTTTCAAAATACTCCTGAAGTGACAATCTGATTTTTTTATAATCCGCACCGGTAGCCACGAGTTTTGCTACAGAATCCACAACAGCGTAGAATCCGCCGTGGAATGGCGACCACTTTCCAATTTCGGGATCATACCCATAACTCATCATTGAAACTGTGCTTGTTTCAGCACCCAGCACGGGTATTTTTGCCACCATAGTCTGTGTTGGAGTGGATTCACTTACACCGCCGAACGGCATCAGGATTGTTCCACTGCCTATGGTGTTGTCAAACCTTTCAACCAGTCCTTTTTGTGAACAGACATTGAGGTCTGATAACACCTCAAGCCACCCCCTGTTTTCTGTTTTATCGAAAAATCCCGTTTGATCAGGAGTTTTTACTTTGATATTCATTTGACCTCGAACACCGTTGGTATCCAAAAATGCTCTGGATAGATTGATGACAGATTGACCCTTCCACTTCATGATCAGTCGTCCCGAATCCGTGACCTTGGCAACAACAGTGGCATCCAGATTTTCAATTCCGCACATTTCAATGAATCGATCGGCATCCTCAGGAGCCACAACCACCGCCATGCGCTCTTGGGATTCTGATATCGCCAGTTCGGTTCCATCTAAACCTTCGTACTTTCTTGGGACAACATCGAGATTCACTTCAAGACTGTCAGCTAGTTCACCGATTGCAACCGAGACGCCAACGGCACCGAAATCATTACATCTTTTGATCAAGCGTGTGACATTCCCATCCCTGAAAAGTCTTTGAATTTTTCGTTCAACAGGCGCATTGCCTTTTTGTACCTCGGCTCCGCACTCTAAGAGACTGTCCTCGTCATGTGCTTTTGACGAACCCGTAGCTCCACCTACACCATCTCTTCCAGTCGCTCCTCCGACCAATATGATCACATCCCCCGGAACAGGAGTTTCCCTGATGACGTTTTCTTTCGGAGCGGCTCCTATAACTGCGCCAACTTCCATTCTTTTCGCAAGGAATCCATCATCGTATATTTCAGAAACATGACCGGTGGCTAGACCAATCTGATTGCCGTAAGCACTGAAACCAGCTGCAGCCTTTTGAGTAATTACCTTCTGCGGCAATTTTCCTTCTATAGTAGTGTGGATTGGCTGTGTAGGATCTGAAGCTCCAGTCACTCTCATACTTTGGTAGACATAGCTTCTACCAGAGAGAGGATCTCTGATTGCTCCACCAAGGCAAGTTGCTGCACCACCAAAAGGTTCAATCTCAGTAGGATGATTGTGTGTCTCATTTTTAAACATCAAAAGCCATGGTTCCACCTTGTCATTGACATCCACTTCAATTTCTATGCTGCAGGCGTTGATTTCCTCAGAGACATCAAGATCTTTAAGCCCTCCGCTTTTTCTAAGTGATTTCATGTTGATTGTGGCGAGATCCATAAGTGACAAGGATCTGTCTTTAAGTGGATACACAAAGTCCCTCAAATGAATGTAATGTTCATAAGCGGATTTCATGGACTCGGCAAATGGACCGTCCTCAAATTCGACATCAGTGATTTCAGTCATGAAAGTCGTATGTCTACAATGATCGGACCAATAAGTGTCGATAACTTTAAGTTCAGTAACTGTAGGATTTCTTTTTTCTTCATCCTTAAAATAGGATCTGACAAAGGCGAGATCAGCTGCAGACATGGCAAAACCCATGTCAGTTCTGAAGGTTTCAAGTTCCTCTTGAGCAAAATCTATGAACCCCTCAATAATTCCCACCGCTTCAGGGGTATGAAATCTCATTTCAAGAGTCTCTGGTGGATCGAGCGGCACTTCATGGGATTCCACCGGATTGATCAGATATTTTTTGATTTGTGTCATGGCATCTGAATCCAAATTGCCTTCAAGGCTGAAAATCTTTGACGCAGACATCACCGGACGTTCCTTCAGAGTAACAATTTCAATACATTGTAGCGCAGAGTCCGCTCTTTGGTCATATTGACCAGGTAAAAACGCAACTCTAAAAGCCAATTTGCGGTCAAAGTCGTTTAATT
>JAIOSU010000049.1 GCA_021107455.1 Clostridiales bacterium
CTGCTTTCAACCATACATGAGAAGAACTTTTGGATGAGGGCTTTATTTTTGCTGAAACACGGAATTTTGAGATACCATATTGCGGCGGTACAAATGGGATAAAGTTTGTTTTCGAATCTACTTCATTCAAAGACAATTTATCTAATGATGAGAGTTTTGTCACATCTCCATGGAGAACAATCCAGTTGACAGCTATCCAACCGTTCTTTCCACCTTTGGTTTTGAACCAATTGCCAGCTTTTTCCAAGAGATAGACTTTTTGACCAGCACGAATTTTTTTAACGGCAAGACCATCAAATGAGGGATTTGAGCGAATACTAAAATCGAATTTAGCGACTCCATATATCTCTTCACAAAAACTCAAATATGGTATCAAGAGAAAGGATACAACAAAGCAGAACAACCATTTTTTCATTCATTTTTCTCCAATATCATTATTAAACTTAAGCTCCTTTGGACTTTGATCTGAGTGCAATATCTATATATCTGCTTATCTATACCTCTTCATCAATCCGAACAAGCTTATTGCAGTGAGGACAAATCATGGCAAGGCTTAACACAAAGCCTTTAAAGAGAATTTTGTCACAAACAGGGCAACGATATATCTTTAATTCTTTATCAGGCTTTTTCTCATCAACCATTGTCATTTTTGGAGATAGTGTAAAAAAACTTGAAGTCCCTCTTTCATCTCGGTTGAAAAAGTTCCTATTGTTATTCCAAGCTTAAACTCAGCCTCTTTGGCAAAAGCCAATTTATTAAGAAATGTTCTTTGAACGCTTGCATTCATAAATTCTAGAACATATCCATTACCAACATGACCATCGTGGTCAAGTTCACCGAAGTTCGATACCTTCCCATCAACTATGAATCTGAGAGGACAGTATTTTAAATATTTCCATCCGTCACTGCTATGATTTTCAAAATTGATGTAGTAACGGATATGATTCTTAGATGTTAATCCTTTCCCGCTATGATAAGCAGATACCCCTATACGAAGACCACTACCCCTAACCACACCAAACAAAGACATACTATAACGCGTAGAATCGTCAAATTTATCATACCTTTCCTTGATTCTGGAAGTATACTTGTAACTGGGCTGATTTTTAATAGCTTGATAATGTAAAACTTTCTTTTTATACTTTATGTTTTCAGGGTCTAATCCAAGTAACTCTTTGTACAGGATTAGATTCCCATCAACATCAGATGCCGAAAGAGGCTTGACCTTGGCTTCAAGTTCCTTAATCTTTGTAGGCCCTATTATTTTCTTAGCTTCTTCTACATGGATACCGCTTAATGACCGTTTAATGTATGCCTCATAGAGATAAATTTCATTATGCGTTTTTGTAAACTCCCACAAATCCATATCATGAGTTCTTTTTACTTCGTCCACGTATGAACTTTTAGGAAACCTTTCCAAAAAAAGAGAATAGTATTTGTTTGTTTTCATAACTTTGTCAAATAACGGTTTTGCAAGCTTATCAATTTTTGCTTTTTCTTCTAATTGCTCCTTTGTTTCTCCCCTCAAGCCCCTACGAGCTTCTTCTGCATAAACTCCATTTGGATAGTGTTGTAAATAATCTTGATAATCTTCAATCTGTTTAAAATGCTTCGCTTTTCTGATTAAACGTTGCTCTTCTTTATTCAATGTTTGGTCGTGATCAGAGGCAAAAATGTTTGAACTTGTTAAAAAACAATATAAGATAAACAACAAAATTATCTTGGTAATCTTCATAATACCTCCACGATTAACAGGACGAATAGAACATCAACAGAAATCTGGTGCAACAAAATTGTGAAGCTCCATCTTGAATCTCTTCAGCACAAAAAAGACATTTTTTCATCGGGTTCTCTCCTGTTGATGGTACAAATAATGAAAAAATTTATCAATATCTGTTCGAAATCATAGGAACTTTGGAAGACCTCAATATTCAACTTTCTTCAGTCTTCTTTCCGCAAGGTCTTTATAGAAGCTATCGCTGTCACCAGACACTTTGATAATTAGATTAAGCCACTCTTTAGTTTTTGTCCAATCTTTATTACTCCAGTATGCTTGTGCAATTTGATAGCGAAAAGCTTGTAAGGAAGAGGCATTTGGATGATCTTTCTCGTATGAAGCAAATGTCTCCAGTAGTTTTGGCATATATTGGGAAAATCATTTTTCAATGCCATACTTATCGCCATATTTGCCGGGATCTTCCCACCCCAACAATGTACGCATCTTATCCTGATATGCTACACGAGAAGCATTTGATTTTGGAAATTCACTGATCACTTTATCATACCATTTCATTGCGGTTTCAACTTTTGGAATCCAGCTCGAATCAATTTTAAATATATCATCTTTGCGTTTTGACCAAAAATCTCCATGACGAAGATATGACAATGCAACAGCATTTTTAATTGACTCCTTGGCAGACTCACCAACTATTTCAGAAAGTTCGTTTATTCTATCTTTAACCATTTTTGCTTGCTCAGAGTTTGGGTACTTTATTGAGAGTTCACGCCATGAATCAAGGGCACAATCAATTTTATTTTCTTCAAAGGCAATGCTACCGAGCAAATAATAAGCTTGAGCCTTATTAGAATTTTTAGACTTACTAAAGACAATATCAATTAATTCTGCCTTTGATTACTTAACCAAGCCATGTTGATTTAGAATAACAGCTTTTTCAAGGGATGCTGCAAATGTTAGTGCAGTAACAACCA
>JAIOSU010000211.1 GCA_021107455.1 Clostridiales bacterium
GCTCTCGTTTTTTTTATTAATTAGAATGATGGCGGGGTCATTGCCCAGATGGAAATACATTCGCCTTTTCCTGCATTATCATAGCGGTGGGGAATCGTACTGTCAAATGAGATGCTGTCGCCTTCTTCCAGTATGTATTCATCTTCGCCAAGTTGAATTTTCATTCGCCCCTTCAGCACATAGCCACATTCTTCCCCTTCATGGGTCACAAGTCCGCTAGAAGATATATCATCTTCTTTGATTGTTATTTTCAGGAATTCAATGATTCTATTTTGATCGGGAACCAACATTTCATAAAGTCTGGTCGATTTTCCTAGTAGAATGGTCTTTCGCTCATCTTTTCTGACTACAGGATTCTTTTGATAATTGGTCTCCTCATCGAAAAAATAACCAACACTTACATCAAGTGCCTTTGCGATTTTCCACATGACAACAACTGTGGGAACCACCTTACCATTTTCTATTTGACTGATCATACTGGAACTAATTCCTGATAAATCTGCTAAATTTGAAATATTTAAATCCATTTTTTTTCTTAAAGCACGAATTTTAGTACCTACATCAATTGTCATGTGACCTCCAAAATATTAAATATAATGAAAAATAATTTATTATATTGAATTATCTGAATATTTTCAGTATACTGAATATAGCATCATTATACTTATATTATATATGGAGGGGTAAAACAATGCAAACAACAAGTTTTATTAGTGCCGATAACACATGGGTCCTGTGGGCAATTGTTACGGGGTGGGCTGCAGTCAGTATTTATCTGGAACAAAAGTACAAATGGGCGTCGAAAGTATCAGGAGCTATCATTGCTCTGGTGGGAGCAATGATTCTAGCGAATTTCAACATCATTCCTACCGATGCACCAGTCTACGATCATGTATGGGGATATGTCGTACCACTGGCAATTCCGCTCTTGCTTTTCAAAACAAACATTAAAAAGATTTGGAAAGAGAGTGGACGTATTTTGGTTATTTTTCTAATCAGTTCAGTTGGTACAATGATCGGAGCAGCTGTTGGTTATCTTGCACTTAATAATATGATTCCTGATCTGAATAAAGTAGCGGCTATGATGTCAGGTTCATATATTGGTGGCGGAGTCAATTTTGCTGCAATGGCAACTTCATTTGAAGTGCCAGGAGATTTGGTATCAGCAGCGGTTGTTGCAGACAACCTTTTAATGGCACTATATTTCTTTGTTCTCATTTCAATGCCTTCAATTGCTTTCTTCAGAAAGAAGTTTTCTCATCCCCATTTGGATGAAGTGGAACGTATTGGAACAAAGGAAAATGAAACACTTGCGGCATCTTACTGGGGAAGAAAAGAAATATCACTTAAAGATATTGCACTGGGAATCGCTTCAGCTGTTGTCATTGTTGCAATTTCAGGCGAACTTTCAAAATTGATCGGCAATATTATTCCAACAAGTAATGGTTTTTTAAGTATGGCAAATATGTTATTATCCAATAAATACTTAATCATTACAACGGTTACTATGCTTGGGGCGACGTTCATGTCAAACTACTTTGAAAACATCAAAGGTTCTCAAGAGATTGGAACTTTCTTGATTTACTTGTTCTTTGTTGTTATTGGCGTTCCAGCATCAATTCCTCTGATCCTTGCCAAATCACCATTACTTTTAGTTTATACAACGATTATGGTAGTCATCAATATGTTGGTCACTTTTTCTGTTGGAAAACTGTTGAAATTCGATCTTGAAGAGATGATATTGGCTTCAAACGCATGTATCGGTGGACCGACAACTGCGGCAGCTATGGCAATTTCTAAAGGATGGACCAAACTGATTGCACCAATTATGTTGGTTGGTACACTTGGATATATATTGGGTAACTATTTTGGATTACTCATGGGAAATTTATTAATGTAAGGAGCAGTTATGATTTTTGATGGTCACTCAGACTTATGGATAGACATTTCAAGCAGGAAGACCAAACCTGGTGATCGCATTTTTGAATCGGCACATATGTCATCGTTTAGGGAAGGTCAAGTACATGGTGGAATATTTGTGTTTTGGGCAGATCCACCTAACGATCAGAATCCAAAACCAAGGATAGATCAATTGCTAAGTGTTGCAATTGATGAACTTACAACATCATCGAAAGCACTTAAATGGATAAAATCAAGTCATGATTATAATCCAGCTGATGATCAACGGATTCAAATTATGCTTGGTATGGAGGGTCTTTCACATATTGGTAGAGATATTGATTTAATTAATTACTACTATGATCAAGGTGTTAGACATGCTTCACTGACTTGGAATGAAGAAAATGCACTTGCAACAGGTTCTAATGGAACATTAACACGAGGTTTAACAAAAGAGGGGTTTCAGGCGGTTGATAGACTTGAATCTTTAGGAATGCTATTAGATGTGTCACATTTGAATGCCAAGTCATTTTGGGATTTGGCATCATACGCCAGTGGACCGTTTATTGCATCACATTCCAATGCAAGGGCTCTATGCAATCACAAAAGGAATCTTACAGACGAGCAAATCAAGGTCATCGCATCCAGTGGTGGACTGATAGGAATCAATAGTTTTAGAGACTTTGTCCACAAGGACAAATCAAAACAAAATATCGATGGAATCATTAGACACATCACTTACATGTCAGACCTGGTAGGATGTGAACATATTGCTTTTGGATTTGATTATTGTGATTATTTGGAATCGGATACGCTTAGCGGCTTCACAAACTCAAATCAATTAAGCGCAGGGGCAGACGGACTCAATGAAACCGCAGAAAGTATAAATTTACTAAAGGGTCTAAGAAATGAAGGGTTTACTGAAAAAGAAATAGCTATGATTGCACATGGAAATTATGAGCGTTTATTAAAGAAAATTCTTAAATAAAGAATTCACAATTATGGAGCCAAGATCAAGTCTAAAATGATTTGATCTTGGCTTCTTTAATAATCATAGAAACAGGACCTCCAATAATGTATACTTGTTTTATAAGCCTAAAAATTTATAAAACCATTGTGGAGGTCCTATAAATGAAGAAATTTTCCTTGATCCTAATAATTATGTCACTTCTGATTGTCACTTTCGGCTGCTCATCAAAAGAAGCAAAAGATCCGCTCAATCCGGATAAGCCCATCACAGTAACGATATGGCACTATTATAACGGTAACACCAAAGAAGCATTTGATACACTTGTTTCTGAATTCAATGAAACAGTGGGGATTGAAAGAGGGATAGTTGTTGATGCCAAGAGTCAAGGTGATGTCACGCAACTTGCAACTGCTGTGTTTGATGCGGCTAATGAGTCCATAGGGTCTGCTCCAATGCCTGATATTTTTGCCTCATATGCTGACAATGCTTTTAGAGTCCATCAAATCATTGATCTTGTAAGCTTGGATCAGTACTTTACAGTCGATGAACTAGAAGAGTATCGTTCAGAATTTTTAGAGGAAGGTCAGTTCATCACTGATCAGAAATACTATATCATGCCGATTGCAAAATCATCTGAGAACCTTTACATCAATAAAAATTACTGGGAGCCGTTCGCAACTGAGTATGGTTACACAGAATCAGATCTATCCACTTGGGAAAGCATCAATGAAGTTGCAAAAGTTTACTATGAAGCAACCGGAAAAGGTTTTTTCAGTTTGGATGCCAACGCAAATTATCTCTTGGTCGCTAACAGACAACACGGACAGGAGTTCTATGTTTACAATGAAGATGGGACGGTAAGTGTCAACTTCAATGTAGAAATCGCCAAAAAGATATGGGACAACTTTTATGTTCCGTATATCAACGGCTATTTCGTCAAAACTGGCAGATTCAGTTCGGATGACGCAAAAACAGGGTCGGTTATATCTTATACAGGTTCGACAGCCGGTGCCGCATATTTTCCATCAACTGTTTCTTTCAATGAACAGGAAGTCGTTGAAATAGAACCGCTTGTTTTGCCATATCCATATTTTGAATCAGGTGAGAAAATTGCGATTCAGCAAGGTGCGGGCATGTGTGTTACAAAGAGTGATGAAGCACATGAATATGCATCAGCCCTTTTCCTCAAATGGTTTACAGACAGTGCACAAAATTTGAAGTTTGCAGTATCCACCGGGTATTTTCCAGTGAAGAACAGTGTTCTTGAGGCCTCACAAATGATAGAACAGATTGATGCTGGTAATGTCACATCACCTGCGATTGTGGAATCCATAAAAGCTACCGAGATTATGTTCAACAATTACACTCTTTATAACAGCAAACCATTTTTAGGCAGCTATGAAATGAGAACTTTACTTGATACACACTTGATTACGAAGATCCAAAATGATTTGGAGTACTTAAACACACAAATCGAAGCAGGGGAAGATCGTGACAAGATATTGTCGAATCTGACTTCCGGTGATTCTTTTGAAGAGTGGTATCAAGATTTACTCAATGAATCGTCATTGATTTTAAATGGGAATTAGAAGGGGTTTTAGATGAGAAAACTCAAATATCAAAAGTATTCAATTGTATATAAGCTCACACGTTTGATTTTGGGCATCATCATCCTTCAAACATTTCTGTTTGGTTTCATCTTGATTCAAGGTGGTGTTGTAAAACAAGCCAATTCCAATGCCTATCAGTTGTTCCATGATAAAGTGAACAATAGAAAAGATTATGTTCAACGTGAAATGAAAAACAATTGGATCAATTTCGATCCGTATGTGACCAATATTTCAAAACTTCTAAGTCGAACAGATTTGAAGGACAACCCGAACAGCTTCTTTGAAACCGCTATTGAAGAACTCATCCCTATGCTCAGGACGACACAAGCCACAGGAGCATATATTATTTTATACGATGAAACTTCTGAAAAAGATAATATCGCATCACTGTACCTTCGCGATTATGACCCGATTATGAATGCTTATAGCGATGACGATATCTACATGGTCAGTGGTCCTTCAGAGCTTGCGAAAAAATTGATGATTCCACTGGATCAAACATGGCGTTATTCTCTCAAATTGACTGAGAAAAATTCTAGTTTTGTTAGAACACCATATGAACATGCCTCCATTACCAGTAAAGCCACACTGCTTGGATATTGGAGCAAACCGTTCAAACTTCAAAGTGACGATGTCTCAATCATCACATACTCAATGCCACTGTTTGATAGCATTGGTGAACTTAAAGGTGTAATTGGTATCGATATAACACTGAATTACTTGACAGATTATTTCCCGGCCACAGAACTTCAACCAAAGGATTCGCTTGGTTACTTGATCGCATATAGTGAAGATGATGGCGAGACTCTAGAACCCATTATTTCAGGTGGCGCACTTCAAAAGAGAATGATTGATGAAGATGAGCCTCTAGTACTGGAAAGCGTTGACGAAGATTTGAAAATTTATAATCTGGTCAACCACTCTGCAAAAGAAAAAATATACGCATCCATAGAAAAAATTGGGCTGTATGCCTTCAATACACCTTTTGAGCAGGAACAGTGGTACCTGGTCGGGTTTATGAGAGAAGATTATCTGCTGAGCTACTCCAACAATATCAAACAGATATTGCTGATTACTTTGCTATCAGCCATTGGACTCGGATCTATCGGCGCTATATTAATCAGTTTTAGAATCACAAAACCAATTGTCGCACTTGCTAGGCAAGTTAAGGACAGTGACCTGGATCAAGAACTAATGCTTAAACCGACCGGTTTGTATGAGCTTGATGAGCTTTCAAAGACTATTGAAGTAACCAACCATCTGATGCTGGAGTCCGCATCAAGGCTGACAAAGATTGTAGAGCTTTTTGGACTACCAATCGGTGCATTTGAAGTCAATCATACATTAAAACGTGTTTTTACTACAGACAACTATTGGTCCATTATAGGACTAGAGGGTAATGAAAATACTCATATGAACGAATATGATTCATTTTTAGATAGCATTCAAAGGTTGTTATCAACTCCAGAAGTTGATGAAACAGATATCTATAAGATCTGTGAAGAGCCTGAACGTTGGGTTCGATTCAAACAAACCGATCAAGAAGATACGTGGATTGGAGTTGTACTCGATGTTACTAATGAAATGCTTGAGAAAAAAGAAATCAAAAAAGAGAGAGATCATGATCCATTGACAAATCTTTTAAATAGAAAAGGCTTTCAATGGGCTTTTGAAAAATGGAGCGAAGAGAAGTCCACCAAGTCCTCAGCATTGGTTATGTTCGATTTGGATAGGTTGAAACAGATCAATGATAGTTATGGACATAAATGGGGTGACCATTATATCGTTTCTGCTGTGGAGAGGTTGGAAAATATGAGTTCTGATAAGCAGATGATATTGGGAAGACGTTCTGGAGATGAATTTATACTCTTACTACATGGCTTTGAGTCCCACGACGATATTCTTGATGTCATGAATTCTTTTTATAATAGGCTTGAGTCTGAGTTGGTGATTTTTCCCGATGGCAAGCCAGAGCAAGTACGTATATCATCTGGAATCATGTGGATTGATCATCGTGATTTTTCATACGAAGAATTGTTGCATTTTGCGGATGAGGCACTTTATGAAGCAAAACGCCATAATAAGGGTAGGTATGTAGTGAGTGAAATGTGATTGGAGGATGTTTATGGACACTTTTGAGAAAGTATCAAATCTAATAAAAGATGCCAAAAATATCGTGGTCATTACAGGAGCTGGAATATCCACCGCGTCTGGAATTCCCGATTATAGAGGCGAACATGGCGTATATGTTATAGATCCAGGTTTGTTTGACACATTGTCAATTCGGACGCTAAAGTCTAATCCGGAAAAATTTTACGATTACTTTGAGAAAATGCTCAGCGGGATCAATCAGGCCAAACCCAATGCGGCACACTTGTTGATTGCAGAGTGGGCTTCGAAACGAGGAAAGAACATCACTGTGGTTACCCAAAACATTGACAGTCTTCATACGAGAGCAGGATCAAATGATGTTCTTGAGCTTCATGGTCATGCAAGATCCTTCAAATATCTAAATCCTTACAAGCAGGGTGTGTTTCCGGCCAATGAAGTGGTAGACGAGACTGGAACCATCGCCTACAAACAAGATGGCGATATTATTAGACCTTGTGTCGTACTCTTTGGTGAAATGCTGAATGAGGAGGATTTTCTAGAAGCTGAGTATAAATTAAGCAAAGCGGATTTGATACTCGTTCTCGGCACATCGCTTACTGTGTATCCGTTCTCAGGACTTGTCAATTATTCTGATGAAAATATTCCACTTGTGGTAATCAATAAAGAAATTCCTCCCGTACTCAGGGGGAATGTCACTTTTCTTGAAGGGGATATAGTGGAAATCATGGAGCAGCTAAATAGTAAGTTAGTATAAAAAAAATGAGAGCCATCTCCATTATTTTGGAGAGATGCTCTCATTTTCTTATTTATTGGACTTGATGAAATTGATTAAGCCTACAAGTGCAGCGAATATAAGGGCTGCAACTGGCCAAATAATCCATGTGATTCCCCAGGCCATAGTCCATAAACTCCAGCCGATATAAATAGCAACTACAAGTGGCCAGTAGAAAGTACTGAAGCCTACAACTCTTTTGTTTTCTACAATTTTATCAAAACTATATTGATCTTGATGCAAGAGTTTCTTATATGCTTCATTTACTGTGGAAGATGGTATTATGATTGATAGTGCAACTCCAATCAACATGAGCAATATGACCAACATGAAATAAATGACCATCACTGGAGCATTGAATAAAGCGCTTAGTATTAAAGGAAGCGAACTTGACAAGATCAGTGTTATCCCAATGGATGTGCTTCTTAAATATTGGGTACCAAATGATTCGAGTTTTTCCTTCAGAATGCTTTCAGCACCGTATTCCAGTTCAAAATATACGGATTCAACTACTTTGTTAAGCTTGTATTTTTGATTCATGCTGATGAGCAAAACAACGCCAATTGCTATCATCATAAACATTGCAACAAAGCCAATACTATACATGAGTGCATCAGATATTTCTATAACGCCACCAGTCTTAAGCGCTAGTGCCAAAAATAATGGAATTACAGAGGATAAAAGAATAACAACTGCTTTTACAACAGCTTTTGACCGTTTATAGGTATTCTCTACATAATCATTTGCTTCTTCAAGAGATAAGAAGCTCAGTCGTTCATCTTGTACCTCACCTGAAATTTCGAAATCTTCAATGTCATCCTTTAGTAAGTAATCTGTTGAAACACCGAAAATTTCTCCGAGTTTGATAATTCGATTCAAATCGGGAATGCTAAGTGCACCTTCCCATTTGGATATGGATTGTCTGGACACGTTTAATTTTTCTGCAAGCTCTTCTTGCGACCAACCAAATTGTTTTCTTAGTTTGATGATTTTATCAGCTAATTTCATTTTGTGCTCCTTTCAGCAACTGAATTGTTATTTACGAGTTAATCATAGCAGTATCAGTGGTTGCAAACTATCAAGTGTGCTTGGAAATTCCGCAACTGCCAGTTGCAAAGCATAATATATCATACCATATTCTGCAAATAGAATAAATTGATTTAGTGTTTCACCCATTGAGATCGCACAGAAAGTTGCAGATCTGATCAATGCAGATTATTCGGATACATATGATGCTGTGGCTGTGGCTCCAGAAATTATCAGCGCATGGGTCGATTTTGCGGCATCCGCCTATCAACCATCGAAAATATGCGATTATGCGTTTGATCTAAGCCAAACATTCAACCAATTCTATCATGAGGTTCATATCTTATCTGGAAAGGATCTGATGAAGCAAAGCAGTTATCACTTGCTTCTATCGTTGACAGAAAAGGTGCTGAGTCAGTGTCTTTGGTTACTTGGTATTGAGGGGCTTGAAAAAATGTAAATTGGTAAATTTAGTTGACACAAATATCACATTCCATTGTATAATAAAAAAGTATATCATCAGATTAAATACAAGGGGTGGAACTGTGAAAATAAAGCATCAGTTAATTTTGACTCACGGAATACTGGTTGTACTGGCACTTATCGTTGTGTTCATCAATGTTGTGGCCTATAAGAGTATGGAAAGTGATGCGAATATCATCAATCAAGCTGGCAAACTCAGAATGCTCAGTTACAATATGGCACAATTGTCGAATAGAATGGTCTCACCAAAACATTCAGACAACATATTCGAATTAAAAGCGAGTTTAACCAATCGAATAGAAGAATTTGAAGGCATTTTGGATGTTTTGACTACAAATAGCCGTGAATCCGATGCAATCATCAATCATACTCAAAGCCAAATGAAACTTGAGAAGATTACGAAAGAATGGGCTGAAATATTCAAACCGAACTATCTAGTTTTGTTGGATAATGAATTCGCCATAAATTATTGTGACAAAATCAATGAGAAAATCGATGCTTATGTGAGCAACATTGACGAAATGGTCAACCTGTTCTCACTATATGCAAAAGGGAAAGTCACTAAAGCCATAGTAGTCAATGGAGGCTTGATCGCAGTAATCATTTTGGTCACCATGTATTCATTTATCACAACGAATCAACGGATCAGAAAACCAATGGACATTCTGATTCAAGAGCTGAAAGCACTTTCACTTTTTGATGATGACGTTTCAAACAAACTCAGAAACATCAACACGGATGAAATCTCCGAAATGACCGAATACTTCAACGAAATGATGTATGATCAACTCACACATACCTTCAATAGAAAAGCAGGATTGTCAAAATTAAATCGTTTGGTTCAGTTTGATAATGGCAGGCATTTGAAACTGAGCATGTGCTTTATAGACATTAACGGACTGAAAGAGGTCAATGATCTTCTTGGGCACAAATTTGGAGATGAGCTTATTGTGGATGCTGTTGAGGCCATCAAGAAAGAGATTCGTGAAGAAGACTTTATTATAAGAATGGGTGGCGATGAGTTCCTGATTGTCTTTAGAGGCATTGATGAGGAACATGCAGAGAACGCTTGGCAACGCATTAATCAACGTTATGATCAAATCAACAAAACAGAAGACAGACGTTACATTATTAGTGTCAGTCATGGTATAGTGGCCTTTGACAACTATGAAAAATCAGAACTTGAAATGCTGATTAGAACGGCTGATGATAGGATGTATATCGAAAAAAAATATATTAAAGAAGAATTGAAAGTCAAATTTATCAAGGATCAAATATAGTAATAGCAACCTTGTTGGGCTACACTCTGATGGTGCCTGAAGATATTTTCGAGTCAGTGGGATGGTGGATCATAATAATCATTTTGATGGTTACCTTTATTGCACAGGGAGTTTTGAGAACTAGGATTTATTCGAAGAATGACAGCGAGGAGTGAATCATTCGCAAATCATAGGCACAAACTGATCAGTTGATGCATATTTTGCAACAACTGCTGTAAATTAACGCGTTTAAATGCATTGTTTTTTACATCAAAACTCTGTATAATTAAATTAAAACAAGGAGTGATCTGTATGCCCAATATTAAACCTATATCTGAATTGCGGAATTATACCGATGTTCTTAATGAAGTTCGCGAAAACAATCCTGTGTATTTGACTAGAAACGGAAAGGGTGAATTCGCAATCATAAAAATTAAAGAATTGGATCGACTCAAAGCCACAATAAAACTGTTGGCTAAACTTGAAGAAGGTGAAAAATCAGCCAGGGAAAATGGTTGGATTTCTTCTGAGCAAGCGGATGAGATATTAGGGTTTTGATATGTATAAACTTGTATATTCACCAGAAGCAATTGAGGACTTAATTGCAATCAAACATGCCATTATAAATCTTTGGGATGATGATGTTGCAACAGAAACTATGAAAAAAATAATAATGGACATTAAAGGGATTGCCCAGTTTCCATTCGCAGGAGTTAATTTAGGAGAATTGATTGATGTTCCAACTGATTATAGGTACTTGGTCACAAGCAAAAATTATGTATTCTATCATGTGGATAAAGATGTGATCAAAATAGTGCGTGTATTAAATCATCGACAGGATTTTATGTTTCACTTATTTGAATAACCCTAACTGAACAACAAAAGACACAACCTGATTCAAAATGATTCAAGTTGTGTCTTTATTTTTTTTTGAGTTTAATTCGTTTTTTTTCCTAAGATTACAAAATAGTCCTCATTGTCAATAACACACTCTGGAATCAAACCCTGATCAACAAATGCTTTCTCAAGGATGTCCATTTTAGGCAAACGATCATCTTTCACAACATCTCCAGCTTTGAGATGCAGATTATTGATGGCCTCGCGGCTTTGTGCATGGGCAATGCAAAGTTTGCCACCATCCTTTAATAATTGACTAAGTATGCCAATAGCTTTGAGCTTATTTTCTTTAAAATGTGGAAACACGGAAAAGCAGATGATCA
>JAIOSU010000100.1 GCA_021107455.1 Clostridiales bacterium
AGTCAAAGACGCTGAAGCTTTATTGACAGCAGCTGATTACGTAGATTATAGTGCGGTAACAGCAGCACTGGCGCTGGCAGAAACAAATGATGCAGAAAAAATGGCTAAAACAATAGCAATTAGTGATGCAATCTCAGGACTAGAAATCATTATTCTAGTATCTACAGCTGAAGATTTGAATAATGTAAGGAATAACCTGGATGGCTATTATAAACAAACAGCAGACATAGATTTGCAGGATATCCCTTGGACCAAAATAGGAGAGTATTCTAATAATTTTAGGGGAAGTTATAATGGAAATGGGTTTAAAATTTCAAATCTAAGTATTGCTATTGATGACCACAATGTGGGGTTATTTGGTACCATTAGCGGAAGCATAGAAAATGTAACAATAGAAAACGCTTCAATTTCAGCTGTTTCAAGGGTAGGTGCATTAGTAGGGCGTCTAATGCCAAGTGGTATTATTAAGAATTCTCATCTTACAGGAATTGTAATCATTGACGGAGGTTCAATGTGTATAGGAGGTCTAGTTGGAGAGAGTGATGGTACAATTGATGAATGTTCGGTGTCAGGAGATACTATAATAGTAGGAACAGGGGATGCTGGAGGCTTAGTTGGACGAAATGGTGGTACTATCAAAAAAAGCTTTGCAACTGTAGAAGTAGAAGGTGTTTATGGTGTTGGGGGATTAGTAGGACTGAACTATTCAACTGGATCCCACGGGACAATAATTCAGTCTTATGCTACGGGAAATACAACTGCTATAGACACTGGATTCTGGGCAGGGGGATTGGTTGGAGACAATAGGTATAGTGATTGTCTCATTAGTGAATCCTACGCTACAGGAAAAGTAGTAGGCGCAAGCAGTGGCGGTTTAATAGGATTGCTTGATAATGGTGTAGTGGAAAAAAGTTATTATGATCAGAATACAACCCAGCAAAGTGATATTGGGAAGGGAATACCAAAATTAACAGCAGAGATGATGCAACAAGAAACTTTTAGCAATTGGGATTTTATAGATACTTGGACTATTAGTCAAGGAGTGACTTATCCAACTTTTAGATGAGATAAAAGAAACGCCATTTGCGTACTTGGTACGTAAATGGCGTTTTGCTTATGTGGCTATTCAACGTACCAAGAACCGCTCTGGCATTAACGAGGCAACTTTGAAAATACATAGCAATAGCAATGTCTTGACCACTCTATTGCCTTGACTAACGATAACAGCCAAATTAGCACAGAATGCCATCGGCATTCCTTCAACCATAAATCAAATTCTCATAGTGTCAATCTCTTATATAACGACCAGGAGGCTTACCAGGTACTGGTACGGCGGAAACAGCGGTAACTTTTTGAAGTGTTTAGTGTTTTCAAGGGTTGTATACGTTGAAGTGTGTGGTTTCATGAAAATGGTACCAGGTATCTAGGCGGCAATAACTCAGCAGCAGCTTGATATAAGAAAATCCTTTAATGAATATGAAGAAAATACACCGATTAAAACAACGAAAATACATTAATGGTCATTGAAAATGATATAGAAAGGATTATAATGATATAAAGGGGGTGAATAGATTGAATGAAAAAAAATATTTTAGGAGATTGTTAGATGATAAGCTAGATGTTTATATTCAGACATTTGGCGCAGTCTTGCTTGAAGGACCAAAATGGTGTGGAAAAACGACAACAGCTAGTAAGCATTCTCGAAGCATATTGAAAATGCAGGATCCAAGGCAATTCAAAAACAATATATTGATTGCAGAAACGGCTCCAGATTTATTGCTTGAAGGTGAAAAGCCACGGCTTATTGATGAATGGCAAGTTGCACCCAATTTATGGGATAGTGTGAGAGTTTATGTAGATGAAATTGGTGAAAGTGGTCAATTCATTTTAACAGGATCAGCGACGCCATTAATTGAAAAAACTATGCATTCTGGAACAGGACGAATCGCTCGAATTATGATGCGACCAATGAGTTTATTTGAATCTTTAGATTCATCTGGATTAATTTCACTTAAAGAATTGTTTGATGGTGTTAATTTCAAAAGTTGTAAATCAAACTTAGGAATTAAAGAGATTGCAAATTTGATTTGTAGAGGTGGATGGCCACAATCCATAGGTAGAGATATGGAATCTTCTATGCTGATTGCAGAACAATATGTGAAATCCGTGTATGAAACAGATATAAATCAACTGGATGGCACATTGAAGGATCCAAAGAGGGTACAATTATTTTTGAAATCTTACGCAAGAAATCTACAAACATTAACTAAAAACACTGTGTTGTTGGAGGATATGAAATCGAACGATATCAGTTTGACAGAAACGACTTTTTACTCTTATTTAAATGCCTTATCAAGACTGTTTATAATAGAAGAAACTCCTGCATGGGCACCGAATATCAGGTCAAAAACTGCAATTCGAACATCCAACAAAAAGGGATTTGTAGATCCTTCTATTGCAACTGCTGTACTTAGTCAATCTCCAGATTCTTTGTTAAAAGATTTTGAACTCTTTGGTTTTTTGTTTGAAGCATTATGTATTAGAGATCTACGTATTTATGCAGATCAAATAAATGGAACGGTTTATCATTACAGAGATGATCACGGGTTGGAATGTGATGCTGTTATCCGGCTTAATAATGGCGAATATGCCCTAATTGAGATTAAGTTAGGAGGGAAATCGGAGGAAATTGCAGCTAAAAATCTAATGAAACTAGAAGAATTGTTGGTAGCTAAAAAACATCCTATTCCAAATTTTAAAATGATATTGACTGGTGGGGAATTCGCATATGTGAGACCTGATGGCATTTTCGTCGTTCCTATTGGCTGCTTGAAGGATTAACTCAATCATGTGTACCAGCTACTAGCCTGAGTGCTGGGTAGCACAGTGGAAATCGCAAATAAAGGAGCATGAAAGTGGCAGTTAAAAAAACAATGAAACAGGGCGTCATTTTTGAGCCGCAAATACCAGAGAGTTTGGAGCCCATAAAAGATTTGTCCTCATTGCTTGAAGATGAGGTTCTTGTAGAATCTACTTTAGTAGAAGATAGGGTGATTGATTCTACAACCGCCCATAATATTTGTTTTAGGCAAGTTGTGTTTAGAAACGTGACCTTTAGAAATGTTGATTTTGAGAGAATGGATCTTCAGCATGTCCGTTTTGAAAATTGTGACCTGTCCAATTCACATATGACTTACTTGATGGCACATAATGTTGTTTTTGATCACTGTAAGATGATGGGCGTCAACATGAATGATGGTGCCTTTAGTAATGTGCGCTTTATAACATGTACTGCAAAATATGCCAATTTCAGATATAGTGAATTTAAAAATGTTGCTTTTGAACAGACCATTATGAATTTGTCGGAGTTTCAAAGTGCGAAACTCGTTGGTGTCACATTTGAGTCGTGTAATCTGAGAGAAAGTCAAATGTCAGGTGTGAGACTTAAGGGCATTGACCTTACAACCTGCGATATAGAAGGTATTGGCCTTGGGCTGGATGAAGTTTCAGGTGCTGTGGTAACATCACTTCAAGCAGTATCGTTGGCACATTTGATGGGTGTTAAAGTGAAGGAATGAGGAAAGATTAGGCGTACCGGGTACCGGTACGGCAGAAACGGCGGAAACATTTTGAACTGTCTAGTGTTTTAAATGGTTTTAGACGATGAAAAAAGTACTACTAAGTTTGGTTTTTATATTGTGTTTTCATTGACAGCATCATTCGCTGCGCCTTCGAATTGGGCAGAAGCTGATGTCAAGCTGGCTCAGGAGCTCAATTTATCAACAGACAAATTGATGACTGACTATCAGAAAAATATCACAAGAGAAGAATTCTCAGAGATTTTAAAAGCATACAATCTAGGAATCGTAAGCGGAATGGGTGGTGGATTGTTTGCTCCGAATGATACGATTACAAGAGAACAAATAGCAGTTATGTATTATCGCACATTGCAGACAATTGATCCGAACTTAGTGTTAGGGATTTATCCTGTTGGATTTGATGATAAAATGGAAATCAGCAACTGGGCATACGATGCTGTAGGATTTATGAACGCTAAGGAAATCCTGGGTGGAGTAGGAAACAATAAAGTTGATCCAAAGGGTACAGCGACGAGAGAGCAGGCCATTGCACTCACAGTTAGAACTTACAATAAGTTTTTTACCGGGTATACTAAGGCCGCTCAAGTTGAAAAGTTAACATCTGAGCAAATCGGACTGTTGGTACAAAGTGTTGTAAAGATTCATGTGGAGAACCACGACGGCTCGTCGAGTACTGGCAGTGGATTCTTCTATGGAAAAGGAAAGATTATGAATGGTACTGGTATGAAGATTATAGCATAGAGATTTCTGGCTATTTAAAGGGAAGCAATGTTGTCTATGCTGTGGCGTCTGTAATAAATGGCATTCAATCGGATTTTTCGTATTCGGAGCCGATTTCTTTTTAGTATTTGATGTACCAGCTACCGGTTTTGAAAAGTTCTGTGAATGCAGTACTTATATTGGTATAGTTAGTCAATCACAAAATAAAAAATAAATGGAGGAGCAAGAATGAAACTTAAATCAAAATCATTGATCAATGGAATTTTATTAGTTTTAACTTTGATCGTAAATGCCATGGGCGCTATTGGAGTGATCAATGGCCTTTCTCAAAAAGAGATTTCTGATATGTATCAAACTCTAATCACACCAGCACCATCAACTTTTAGTATTTGGAGCGTCATTTATACCTTCTTGATTATTTCTATCATTGTTATGATCATCAAGAATAAAGACTCGTATTACGGGCGAGCAATTGATGAGATTAGTTCATTGTTCTGGCTATCATGTGCTCTAAATATTGTATGGATTATTAGCTTTTCTTATAACTTAATCGGATTGTCTACAATTTTCATTTTTGCTTTTTTGATTGTTATGG
>JAIOSU010000301.1 GCA_021107455.1 Clostridiales bacterium
ACATCCCCAGGTTTGAGGGTGGTGTCGAGAAGGCCGTCCCTACCGTTGATCATGAGGATTGCCACATCTTTTTCTGCGATGTCGAGCTCGTCGATGATGGCTCTGGCTGTCCATTCATCATCCAGTTTTACCATGATCTCGCGTCCCCTGTCTATTCTGAGTGTTGCAAAAAGTCTAACTTTAAATTCCATAGCATAGTCCTTTCTTTATTAGACGCAATAAATGAGATTGCGTACCCAGAGGCAGTCGCCACATGAGGGTGCGTTGCCATAACAATCGCCGATGGTGTCTCTTACGAGGTCGCATCCATCCACGAGGTCGCAGTCTGTGCACGATGGATAATGATTGTCGTAAACCATAGCTCGGTAGCGTTTGTATTCTACGGAATCCCAGATATCTTCAAGCGATTCTTCCATGACATGTCCAAAAGCGTGGGCATCAATCTTCTTTGCCCTGCCGAATACGACTTCTGTACCACTATGTGCAAATCTGTAGCAAGGGTTCACATCGCCTCTTGCATTGATGACCGTTGTGTCGTTTTCTATGAAGCGGCATCTTCGCTCTGTCTTGAGTTTCGACTCTGAGAGTTTGACGTCGAGTCCTTTGCGGAGACCGTGATTTCTAATTTTTTGATAAAACGCCTTCATTTCAGGTGAATCGTTCTCGGAATAGAGTATAAGGTCTTTGTCCACCAGCGAGGCAGGCAAAATGTTGGATACTATGAATTGAGTCGCTCCAAGTTCACTGACGAGATCCATGATTCCGAAGACATCGTCCTTGTTGGTGCGGGAAATCACCATTTGAAATAGAAGCTGAGGCGTTCTGCTTTTTTTCCGGGATTTGATGGCGTTGATCGCCTTCACGTGATGGATCACGACTTCCAGTTCAAACCCTCTTATGGAGAAGAACTGGTCGGATAACCCATCAATGGAGATGACCAGTTGATCCACGTTATCTACGATGGATTCTATAAGGTCTTCTGATAATGATGCGCCATTGGACGTGAGAATCAGATTGTACTTGTTGAGCCTTTCCAGAACCTCTTTGATCCGAGGGTGCATGGTAGGCTCTCCGATGCCACCAACCACGACCTCCTCAAGCGTCTCGATTTGATCAAGATCGCTTAGGATCTTGTCGAGCACTTCATCTGGCATGTCGCGAGGGGGCTCTTTCCAGGACTGTCTATAACACATCGTGCAACTCAAGTTGCAACGATCGGTGAGTTCCAGGTTAACTTTTTTAATTGGCACTTCAACCTCCAAATTTAAACGAAGGGTTCCCTAAGGAACCCTTCTATAAATATTTCCTCTTATAATCCAAGCATTCCTTTTCTCTCTTCTGTCGGAATACCGTCTGCTCCCCAACCACGAAGTTCGTAGTATTCTGGAAGAAGTTCTGAAAGTCTTGCAACGTTGCCTTTTGATGGGCCTTCTGCGATTGGATCTTCGAGAAGTCTCTTAGGGAGTGTGTCTTGAGAAGGATCTACACCTGCATCGAGGTTGAAGACTCTCTCAAGGTTCCAGATTCTTTCTCCGGCAAGAAGCACGTCATCAGCAGTCCACTCGGTTCCGATGACTGCGTTTGTCATTGCTGCGTAGTCGCCTGCGCCCATCGCGAACGATGTGAAGAGGCAAAGACCCGATGCATCAATGTATGCTGTGAAGTCTTGGAATATCTTAACCCAAGCCGCTTTACCTTCGATTGTAAATCTGTCAAGTTTCTCTGGCAATCCTAAGATTTCAGGAGAGATGAGGTAACCTCTTACGTGACATCCGCCACGGTTAGAAGTCGCATATTGGAGTCCTTGGCCTTGGATCGCTCTAGGATCGTAAGCTGGGAGCTCTTGTTTCTTGACTGACATTGAAAGTTCAGGTACGCCGCAAGAATCTGCCAAACGGTAAGAACCATCTGCCATCTTGTCGCCGAATCCTTCTCTCTTGCCAATCAGTTTGGTCCACTCTACTACTGCATCGCTGTTACCGAACTCAAGTGATACGCCACCGAGGTCAGCATCTTTGATGAATCCTTTTTGATAGAGTTCCATAGCAGCTGCAATAGTTGCACCTGTGGAAATTGTATCAAGACCGTACTCGTTACACCAGAAGTTCGCTTTGATGATGGATGGCATATCAGATACGCCACAGTCTCCGCCGAACGCCCAGATTGTTTCATACTCAGGTCCGCCGCCTTCGATGTCGTCTACTTTACAGTAACGGCCACATGCGATTGGACATCTGTAACAAGGGTCTTTTTTGACCAAATATTTTTCAGCTAAAAGTTCACCACTTGTATCTTCCGCTTCAGAGAATTGAGACAATTGGAAGTTGTTTGTAGGGAATACTCCGCCTTCATTGATGATGTTGACGAGAACTGCAGTACCGTAAGCTGGTAAGCCTTGTCCGGTAACGCCGTTTTCTCTGATTTTTGCATTACAATCTTTCACGACTTCTTTAAGCGCTTCTTCATTGTGAAGAGCCACTTTTTTAGTGCCGCGAACTGTGATTGCCTTTAGATTTTTAGATCCCATGACTGCGCCAACGCCTGAACGTCCAGCAGCTCTAGAGAGGTCATTCATTACAGATGCCATGTTGGAAAGTTGCTCTCCAGCAGGTCCAATTGTGAGGACTCTAGATTTTTCAGGAACCTCTTTCATGAGTGTTTCTGTGGTTTCTGATACGATTTTGCCCCATAAATGAGCTGCATCTCTGATTTCCACTGTGTCGTCTTCTATCATGACGTAAACAGGCTTTTCAGATTTTCCTTCAACTATGATGACATCATAGCCAGCAAATTTGAGTTCTGGACCCCAGTATCCACCTGAGTTTGAAGATGCGATTGTACCAGTAAGAGGTGACTTGGTCACTACCATGTAACGTCCTCCAGTTGGAGTTGGTGTACCAGTGAGTGGACCTGTTGCTACGATGAATTTGTTTTCTGGACTGAATGGATCGATGGATGGCGATACTTCATCTACGAACAATTTCGTACCGAGTCCGCGACCACCAACGAATTTTTTTGCGAGTTCAAGATCGAGTTTCTCGACAGTTGAAACGCCTTTGCTTAAATCGATTCTTAAAATTTTGCCTTGGTAACCGTACATAATTTTGCCTCCTTCTCAAATTTGGTGCAGTGGAAAAACTCCAATGCAAATAAATGTGACATTTATTCCAAATCCTTTCCAAATACGGGAGGCAGTACGGTTTCCCATCCTACCCGTTGGTCAACAGTTCATGGCCGTGGCTTTAGAGCTGCTGACTCGGATTTTGGCTTCTTCTAAAGATCTATGATTTCGATCGAGTCGCCTACTTTGATGGTGCCTGTTTTAAGCACTCTTGTAAATATACCTTCTTTTGGCATAATGCACTGTCCGACTTGAACCTTGATGGCACAGCCCGTGTGGCATTCCTTGCCGATTTGTGTCACTTCATGCACGGTCTCACCGATTTTTACCTGGGTGCCTACCGGAAGTTCATGAAGAATGATGCCTTCGGTGGTAAGGTTTTCCGCAAATTTGCCGCTGCAAAGTCCAAGAATCCCTCTTTTGGTCATTTTATCAATGCTTTCCTGTGCGAGTAAACTCACTTGTCTGTGCCATTTGCCGGCATGTGCGTCTCCTACGAGACCGTGGTCTTCCTGAAAAACACCTTCTGGAATAGGCTCTTTGATGACGCCCTTCTCTTTACTGATGTTGATTGCGATTACTTTTCCAGCGATTTCACCCATTAACTTCCTCCTGCCTGATATAATGTCCTGACTTACCGCCAGTTTTTTCGATCAACCTAATGCTTCCAATGACCATATCTTTATCTATAGCTTTGCACATATCATAAATGGTGAGCCCCGCCACTGAAACCGCGGTGATTGCCTCCATTTCGACACCTGTTTTGCCATGTGTCTTTACAGTTCCTTCTATTATAATGCGATCTGTGAGTACTTCGAAATTGAGATTGACTCCTGTGAGCATCAATGGATGACACATCGGAATCACATCACTGGTTTTTTTCGCTCCCATGATGCCTGCCACTTGCGCTACACTGAGCACATCGCCTTTTTTGATGCCCGAATTCCTGATGGCATCAATAGTCGAAGGCTTCATGACAATCTCTCCTCTGGCAACAGCCACCCTGTAAGTGTCCGCTTTGTCCGTCACTTCCACCATGTATGCTCTGCCGTTTTCATTAAAGTGCGTAAATGACATATTAAAATTGCCTCCTATTTTAGCCACCGATCTGTACCATGTTTCTGATGATGAATTCACCGTTTTCCAGTGAATGTTCCTTTGGTTTGTTGAGAATGGATTTTATAATGTAATCTTCGAGATCCAGTCCGTCTTCGAGTGCTTTCTTGAGGTCGAATTCCTCATCGGAATGCAGACAATATTTAAGTTTGCCTTCCGGTGTGAGTCTGATTCTGTTGCAGTCCTCGCAGAATTTGCAGGTGATCGGACTGATGAGACCGACTTTGCCTTTTCCGTTCGGAAGCTTGTAGTATTTTGCCGGTGATGATGGATCTGTGGCTTTAACCGCCTTTAGTTCCGGAACCCTTTCCAGCACCGTTTGGTTGGTGAGGAAGTTGCTCTTTGACCATCTGGCCACTTCACCGATCGGCATGAGCTCTATGAACCGGACATCAATGGCTTCATCTTTTGTGAGTGCCACGAAGTCTGCAATCTCATCGTCGTTGAATCCACCGATGAGCACCACGTTAAGTTTGATGGGAGTGAGTCCCACTCTTTTGGCTTCTTCAATGCCCGCAAGCAAATCTTCAAGTTTGCCTCCACGAGTCATATCTGAATATTTATCTGCTTTCAGCGAATCCACACTGATGTTCACACGGTCAAGTCCTGCATTTTTAAGGTCCTGCGCCATGGCTTTCAGCATGAGCCCGTTGGTGGTCAGTGCGAGTTCCTTTATTTCAGGATGTGATTTGATTTTTTCGATCAATGTCACAATCCCGTTTCTGACAAGTGGTTCTCCTCCGGTGAGCCTGATTTTATCTATGCCCATCTTGGCGAAGGTGCCTACTATTGCATCGATCTCTTCTAGTGATAAAATTTCCTCATGTTTTATTTTCTCTATTCCGCTTTCAGGCATGCAATATTGACATCTGAGGTTGCAGCGGTCTGTCACTGATAATCTTAAGTAATTGATTTTTCTACCATAACTGTCAATCATCCTGCGCTCCTATCTGAATTATGTCACCCGATTGTTCTGAAATGTAACCACCTATCTCTCTTAGTTTATTACGAAACTCTTCAGACTGCAAGACTTCTATAAAATGTTTCACTCCTGGTTCTTCCAGTGATTCGTTTCTGACCAGGAAATCATAGGATTCGTAACCGACAGGGATGAAATCGAGACCCATGGTTTCCGCTGCTGAGTATATGCCCAGCCCCACATCGGTGCCTTCTGATAATACTGCGACGGCCACTGCCATGTGTGTGGTCATTTCTCTATGGTACACTTCGATGTCACCTGTAGGGATATTTCGTTTTTTCAGTTCAAAATCAAGAAGTTGACGTGTGCCCGCTCCCCTTTGTCTGTTGACGAAAACGATATCCTCTCGGGTGAGGTCTGCAAATTCATTGATACCTTTAGGATTGCCTTTTTTGACCATCAACCCCTGGAGCCTTGAAGCGCCTTTGATGAGCGACATGCCACCAGTTGGGAACATTTTCTGGACGCTTGAGATGTTGTAGATCCCTGTGATTTCGTCGATCAAATGGATGGGTGCGATGTGGCATTCTTTTTTTCTCATGGCCATGAGTCCGCCGAAGCTGCCCACATGTGCCGATGAGAGTGGCATTTCGTCTGCAATGATATCGATGAGAATGTCATGGCTACCTATAACGACCAGTCTCTGTTCGATGTCTTCGAGATGCTTCATAAGTTCTATGGTGACGGTGTCTCCGCTTTCAATGCCTTCTGATAGCCTTGGAATGGTGAGTATGCCATCTGCTCTTACGAGACTCATGGTGGCTCCCGCCCCTCTGTTCAGTGGGGTTGCGATCCAGCGGCCGTCGACTTTACCGAGTGTGACCCGGATGAGTTCCTCATTTTTCACTGAGGAGACGATTCTTTGTGTGAGTGTAGCTTCCACTTTGCTGTGTGATTTGGGCAGTCTGTACCAGGTTTCTATCAGTGGTTTCACGAATTTTTCAAAGGCGAAAAATGCTGAAACGGGATAGCCTGGAAGTCCGATGATGCCTTTTCCGTCGATTTTGCCCAGAATCGTTGGTTTTCCTGGCTTGATGGCCACTCCATGAATGACAACTTCACCAAGTTCTTCTATTATATGCACTGTGAAGTCTTTTGACCCCGCAGATGAACCTGCGATGGTGATGAAAAAGTCGTTTTCTTCTATGCCTTTTTGGATGGCTTCTGTGAGGACCGCTTTGTCGTCCAGCGCTGTCGGATAAACTGTTGGTTCACATCCGAGTTCGAGGAGCAGTCCTTCTATGACTCTCGAATTGGAGTCGATGATTTTTCCTTTTTCAAGTAGCTTTATGGATTGTACGATTTCGTTGCCTGTTGGCAAGATGCCGACTTTGAGTTTTTTGAGTACTGGTACTTCGCCGATGCCACCGCTGAGCAGTGCACCGAGATCCAGTGGTCTGATCTTATGCATACCCGGGAGAATCATTTCTCCGCTGATGATGTCTTCGCCTACTTGCCTGACGTGTTGCCAAGAGTAAGCGGCTTCTATGATTTCCACTGATCCGTCGTCCTGTGGCGCGATGTCCTCGATCATGATGACGGCGTCTTTTCCCTTAGGCATGAGATTGCCTGTGTTCACATATTCAAAATCTACACCGGGTTTCAGTGTGAGTGGGTTTCTTTCTGTTGCGCCATGCGTCTGTTCAGCAATAACGGCGATGCCATCCATTGCCGCACAGTTGTCGTTCGGTGACGAACGCTTCGCAAAAATGGCTTTTGAGGTTTTTCTGAAGACGGCGCCTTGTGTACCCACCATCTCGCTGGTCACAGGGTTCGATATGGCCGAGAGATAGGTTTCGAGCGCGTTTTCGAGCGGGATGTTGGTGATGTAGACGTTGTTTTTCCGCATTAGCGCGTCACCTCCCTCAGTAGTGTGACTTCGACGTCCTGGTCTTTGTAAAGGCCTTCCTGTTCGCTGGTGATCTGGATGTAACCGGCTGCTTTTGTGAGCACCGTCATGAGTCCGGATTTGCCGTGGATCGGGGTGGCGTAGTTGATGCCGTTTTCGCGGTGCAGTGTAGCCATGACAAAGGTGTCTTTTCCAGGGGCCGCATGCAGGTTGGTGGTGAGTTTTGCGTCTATTTTGATGGCGCCGGGTGCTTTCATTTGGCACATTTCAATGTAAGGTTTCACGAGTATTTCAAATATGATGGCGGATGCCGCGGGATGTCCCGGGAGTCCGAATACCATCTTGCCGTCGATTTTGCCGACGATTGTGGGTTTTCCTGGTTTGACGGATATGCCGTGCAGTAAGATTTCTCCTGATTCAAATGATTCGATGGCGGCGTATGTGAAATCGCGCGTGCCTACTGAGCTGCCTCCCGAGAGGATGACGATGTCCGCTGTGTGAACCGCGTGGTCCAGTGCGCCTCTCAGTGCTTCGAAGTCGTCTTTGATGAGGGCTTTGTATACGACCTGACCACCACAGGCGATACTTGCGCCCGAGAGTGTGTAGCCGTTGATGTCTCTGATTTGTCCTGTTTTTGGCTCTTGGTCGTAGTCGATGATTTCATCACCGGTTGAGAGGACTGCGACTTTGATTTTCTCAAAGACTTTGATCCAACCGATGCCGACGCCTGCGAGGACGCCCATGTCGTATGCTGATATTTTTTCGCCTGTCTTTAAAATGGCGTCGTTTTCTTTTAGATCATCGCCTCTGTAGGTGATATTTTCACCGTAGGCGACTGGTTTTTTGATGAGAAGGGTTTGTTCGTCGAGAATTTCAGTGTGTTCAATCATGACCATTCCATCCGCACCTTCCGGCAACATGCCGCCTGTGGGAACGTATATGGCTTCACCGGATTTCAGTGGTGAGGCGGCGTTCTCGCCCATCATGACTTCTTTGTTTAATGTGAGAATGGAAGGAACGCTTTCCGATGCGCCCATGACCTCTCTCGATTTGACGGCGTAACCGTCTACTGTGGAGCGGTTGAATGCGGGAATGTCCACGGGTGAATATAGGGTTTCTGCAGCGATCCTGCCGTGACTTTCCAGTAGGTGGACACTTTCCGGTTGTAGTGCGATGGTGTTATGTTCTGATAGTATTATGGATTTTGCATCATGGAGTGATTTTACACTAAAAATATTCACGATAGGGATCCTTTCTACTGACGTTTTATTTTTGTGTCTGAGGTTTTTCTGGCGTCGCGCATTCGGAATCGTCACCTACAAGTATTTGGATGCCGTGATGGATGGGTTTTAGGATGTATTCGAGGGATTCCCTGACGGCTTTCGGGCTGCCTGGCATGTTGATGATGAGGGATTTGCCCCTTATGCCGGATCTGCCTCTGGAGAGCATGCCTTTCGGTGTGATTTTCAGACTATTGTAGCGTATGCCCTCTGATATTCCAGGGGTTTCGCGTTCTATCGCTTTCATTGTGGCTTCAGGTGTAACATCTCGTGTGCTGAATCCGGTGCCACCTGTGGTCAGGATCAAGTTGAGTTTCAGGGTGTCGGCCATATGGCACATTGCTTCATATAATGCGTCGATTTCATCGGGGACCATGACATAATGCACGACTTCGTAACCGGCCTCTGTGACCATTTCCTCGATCACTTTGCCGCTGAGGTCTTCGCGTTCGCCTTTTGATCCTTTGTCGCTTGCTGTGATAATGCCTACTGTATACATTTGCGTCACTCCTTTATGCTGATTTTTTTGCCTTTCTTCATATAGACGATTTCGTGGCACATGCGTTTCACTTGATCCATGTTGTGCGAAATCATGATGACTGTCAT
>JAIOSU010000237.1 GCA_021107455.1 Clostridiales bacterium
AATGTGGCATTAAAACATATGGAGGTTTAAGTCCAGATTTTTTCAGCGCTTCCCTAAGTTCTTTTATGTAATTCTCATTAGTTCTTGGTTGATCAGAAACATCACTGAATCCTATACCGAAATACTCCACTGTTACGACTTTGTAATCGTCTTTCATTGTTCTCATTAGCGGACCAAAATCGGCTGAAGGTAGAGCAATTCCCAGTCCAGGCATTAAGACAACGGTTTTGTCCCCTTCTCCCATTTTGTAGACATGCATATTCTTTCCATCCACTTCAACCAACTCGCCATATGGTTTCACTTGGTCAAGTTCTTTTGTTCCTCTTAACTGTGTCACAGCAAATCCAGCGAGGTTTAAAGCTAAAATGACACCAAATAACACCGATAGAACTGTCATAATTTTTCGCCCCTTACTCTTATTTTTTTTCGTTCTCATTTTTTTTTTACTCCCCTTCATTGATTACAGGAGAAGAAATAATAGAAATACTTCTTTGTTTTCGACTCCCATCTTGGACATTACTCATGTACTTTCCCAAAACTTGATTCATCTCACTCATAAACAATTTAAACTCTTCATCACTTAACATCAAACTGACATTTCCTAAAAATATATTATCAAATTCTGATATGGGTTGATCCTTATTATCTGCGAAATATCTATCAAAATCAGAATATATTTTCATTAGAAAACCGAAAGCATTTCTTGATGCATTTTCTAAAGTGTTTTCTTTGCTGTATGTCCCAATATTCAGTGCATAAGTTTTTTCAACTGAACCTCTGATTTTCTTCTCTGAGATTACTGTAAGCAGATCACTCTTCTCTAGAATATTAATATGTCTATATAATGTAGTTCTTGGTACATCTAAAATGTGCTCTGATAATATCCCCGCTGTCGCCTCTTTGTGTACTGATAGATACTGTATTATTCGACTCCGTATGGGATTCATCAGCACTTGGTTCAGATCCTTCATGTAATCACCTCTTTTTATTAGTTCCATTTGTGGTTATAATACCACTTGTGGAACAAGTTGTCAATACTTAATATCATTAAGATTTCATAATAATATGATTTATGGTAAAATATTATTGGACTGGAGGTAGACATGGCAAAAAAAGAAATTTCAGATGAAAGAAAAGCACTTTATTATGCGGGAATGGCTGTATCAGGCATTGGTATATTATTGTTTCTTTCGGTTTTTTTAAGCTTTATGAATCCTGAAAGGATGTTATCAAATGGTTCCGTAGGCTCAATTATGAGCAGACCTTTCATAGGTATACTAATGATTGCCATTGGCAATGGGATGAGGGTTGTGGCAGCACGTGGCGTTGCGGGGTCAGGGATCATTTTAGATCCAAAGAAAGCAAGGGAAGATTTGAGTCCTTGGTCTTCAATGGCCGGTGGAATGATTAAAGATGCGATGGATGAAACAGAGATACATACAAAAAAAGAAATCGTTAAGGTCAGATGTAGAAACTGCTCTGAACTGAACGATGAAGATGCCAAGTTTTGTAAAAATTGTGGCGAGAAAGTATAAGAAAATCCGAGATTTCGGATTTTTTTTATTTGCTATCTAGTGAAGGCCTTCCTGTAGCTAACTCACCAAGTCTGTCAGCCCATTTTTCTGTCCAGTAGTGGGAATAGGACAAACCTCTGAGTTCCCTCTTCTTTATATAATGTCTATGTTTCGCCCAAGTAAACGATGGTATACCAATCAAAGGAATATATAAAGGGCCCAAAATTAATGATTGGATAGTATGCCCATATTCATGGACAATCAATCTCTCACCGTTTTTATTGTCTTGTATAGGCGCAAAAATAAATATTCCGAGTGAAAGTCCCGACGAAAATTTCCACTTTGTAAGAATGCTCCCATGATAAAAGCTATGTGGATCCCTTGAATGTCGCAAGAAAACAAAGAATCCCAATGCACTTTGGATGATTCCCCACGTGAGTTGGATTGCTCCATACATCACCCTCCATAAAAAAGTCATCTTATTTGCTCGTTATAATATCAATGAATTGTGCTTCGTCATCACAGACCACCAAATGATTATTGATTAGTCCAAAGACTTGATCAGAGTATGCTTCACAGTGACCGATACAACCAATTTCAATATCAGCAGAAGTTAATACCTTTTGAAGACTTTCAATTTGAATATTTGAGCAATGTTTACAAACTTTTACCATAATAAACCTCCAATATAATGTTAGTAACTACAATATACCCCCACCGGGTATATGTGTCAAGAAATATTTTTTTAAAAGTATTGACACTTTTAATTGCATAATATATTATGTATTTGTCGTTACATAATATATTATATATTTAGGAGTTAATAAAAATGAAAAGAACAATCAAAGTGTTGGTTCTGATCCTGCTTATTCTTATAGCAGCTGGAACCGGAGGAATCATGTTTTTGGCAAGTGGTCTTGAAGATGGCGAAGCCATTACTGTCATGGATGTACAAACTGACTCTCTCAGTGACGGAGAATTTGTAGGCACATATGAAAACAAAAGATGGGACAATAAGGTTAAAGTTAAAATCGAGTCCGGTACCATTACAGAAATCAAAGTTGTCGACACTGTCATGTTTGAAAAACCCGAAGTGACCGAAGCACTCATCAGTCAAGTCCTATATAAACAATCTCTTGAGATTGATGGTGTCACTGGAGCCACAGTAACTGTAAATGCTTATTTGAAAGCAATCGAAAACGCACTCATGAAAGCGAGGCAATAATTGACTGATCAAGATATTCATGCAATGAAAGAGATATTCGGTAATTTATTTTACATGACCAATAAGCTACAGACTATGGTGGATAAAGAGTTTGAACCCTACGGTTTCACTGCGAAGCAATGGTTTTTGATGGTTGTGATCACAAGGTTCTTCGACACTCCTCCAAAACTTGCGGATTTGACCGAGTATATGGGGAGCTCTTACCAAAACATAAAACAATTGGCTGTAAAACTTGAAAACAATGGATTTGTGGAAATACAAAAAGATCCAAACGACAAACGAGTCCTTAGAATTGCACTCACCGAAAAATGTGCCGCATTTTGGGCCGATCATCAAAACGAAGATTTGAAATTTATGAGCACATTGTTCGAAGCCTACTCATCTGAAGAACTTCAGAACTTTTATGCTTACATGGAAATGTTATCTGCATCAGTAAAAAAAATGGAGGAAAAATTATGAAAACTATAATTGTCTATAGCACCAAATATGATTTTACGAAGGAAAGAGTTCATGAAATAGCCGCAGCACTTGAGAGCGATGTTAAACTAGTCAATATCAACGAAGAAAAACCCCCTAGTTTGGAGGCATTTGATGCGGTGATTCTAGGTGGTTCAGTCTTTATGGGACAGATCAATAAAACACTTAAAGCCTTTTGTGTGGAGAACGAAGCCACTCTAAACTCAAAGAAACTAGGTCTCTTTTTAAGCTGCGGTCTACCTGAAAACATTGATACCCATTTTAATAATGCCTTTCCACAGAGCTTGTTGAGCAGTGCCTCAGTAAAAGTCAATCTGGGTGGAGAGTTAAGACTGAATCAAATGAGTTTCGGTGATAAAATGATCACAAAAATGATGATCAAGGCAACTGAAAAAGAAGGCGGTAAATTACCCACCTCCAATCCAAGTGCTATAGTAGAACTGATAAATATATTTGCCTAATCTGTAATCACAGGAGTCCAATAACTGTTGCCATAAATATCTGTAATTTTGTAGCTCATCATAAAATCAAGGTTTGTTATCGACAAGTTCTCTATATACCACTCACCAGTTGCGATATAAGTCTCTCCCAAGTAATAGGAATCGTCAAAATCGCCTTCATAACTGTAGTAATCACACAAATAGTCGATTTTATCACCTGCATTGATTTCAAGAAGCCCCTTTGGTAAATTTGGGGTTTCTTTTTCGTTGTCGTATACAATTCTAGCGCCTAAGACTTCACCATATGGGTTATCCTGGTCGAATGACAAGATGATATCCACTAGTTCTCCATTTAACAGTGCAGGCACTCTTCCCAAAATTTTGTAATTGTCGCCGTTGGTGTCATAGCTGGTCATAAAGTAGCTGACAATCTGATCATTGATTGCTATCCAAGTTCCGTCATATTCAAGGTTCAAGTCCCCGTCATCATTGTACTCTACAACATTGTCTCTGCCCAAATCAATGAATCCTTCACCATCATCAATAAACACATCCAGTTCCAAGTTGTGGACCAGATCCCATTCCTTTTCAGTGAGATCGAGAACCCGCTTTCCGTCTTTCGTTGTGATGACGATAGAGGCCGGATCAATCATATTTTCACTGTAATAATCCGCAGAATCAGTGACCTGCTGTGTATCAAGCCAATCCGGTTTTTGAGCATCTCCACCCGTTATGGATGAAAAATTGCCACCCGATAAAAATGAGTTCAGAAGCGACGAAATCACATTCGATGCAATTCCCTGTGATGCTCCCGATTGCCCACCTCCGAGCAACATGTCCATGAGTCCCCCACCTTGCGATGCCATTTGTCCACCGACATTGAGATTCGCAAAGCTTTTTATGGTTTTGGAATAACTCTCGTCCATACCGATTTCTTCATAGGTATCCAGCATTTCAGACATATCGCTTAACTTCCCATAAGGAAAATAAATCGAAAGTCCATTGGCATTTGATATGTTGTCAGACATACGATTGTATTTCACAGCTCCTTCGAGCGCGGTTGCAAAAGCTTCCGCTTCAGGCGTTCCCAGTTTGTTCGCAAAATCGACGAGATCGATTTGATTGATTCTTGATGAAGCAGCAAATTCTTTGGTACCAGCCCTTGAGTCCGATACTTTCTTGAAATTATCAGTATCAATGAGCTCGCCTGTCGACTGGGCAAATTTGCTGAACTGTTCAGGTACAGTGCTACTGAGTTCTGCAAGATCTACCATCGATAACGTCGCTTGTGACTGTGGAGTCTGTCTCTTGACTTCCTGAATATAGTCATCAATGAGCTTCTTACCGAGATCAATCGTTTCAATGGAGGAATTCCTAGAGATTTCATTCAACCACCCTGTGTAATACCAACCGATTCCGGGCTCAAGTTCCTCAGAGGCAATGAGATAATCAGCGTAAGGTTCCACTACGAATGCCGTTTCCAGTGTAGCCATCAAACATGCATCAAATCCGACTAGATCAAATACCACACCTGAATTAAAAAGAGCACGCTCAATCTCATCCAGCGTCATGGTATCCCCTTTGAAATGTTCATCATAGCCATAACCTGTTACTGATCCACCACCGTGGTCCCACATGACTAGGAAATACCGATCTGCAGGATAGTTGCTTTCAGAATACATTATGAAATCAGTAAGTGTCTTTGGATCCACCATGGATTTTTTGCCAAGGTCTTCTTCAATCAAGCTTAAACCCTCAGAACTGATCAAGAACCTCTGGTTGGTGTTGTTGCTCATCACATCATTTTTCCAGACTGATGTTCCGCCGGTTTCTATGACAATATTCACATTCTCTGAAAGTTCGGCATCAAGCATTTCTTGCAGGTCCATGGTGGCCATGCCACCTCTGGATTCCAAATCAGTCCCGAGCAAATATACCATTATGGTGACCTGATCATTCCCGCCTCCAACTAAAGCGGTTCTTTTAGGTCTTGATAGTTCAGACACGGTTCTATCCACAGAATATGCTCCGCTGTCTATTGTCGAATATTGTGACGGTGTGCCTTGTGTGAGTGGTGAGTCAGTTCCTAGGCCGCCTATTTTTGATGTAAAAAAGTAAATGGCAAGTATTACAATACCCATCAGAATAAGCTTGCCTATTCCACCTGATTTTCTTCTTGTGGTTGTTGGCCTATTGATTTGTGTCTGCCTAGGTCTCGAAAACATACCACCAGTCCCACCTACAGGTCCGGAGGATTGTCTCCCTATGCCACTACCTCGTTTTTCGACTTTCACACTTCCTGAGCCAAAGCGCTTCTCTCTGCCTTTAGGTCTATTCTTTCGATCCATATTTTCATCTCCTATACTACTACCTACTCTGATATATACCCTTTTCACAGTTGGTGACTCTCTGGACATTTGTCATAAAAAAAAGCCAGAATCAACTGGCTTTGTTCATCATTTCGAATATTGCAGGAAACATCGAAGATATAAGGATCTGTACGCCTGTACCCAGATCTAAAATACCATGTCCTATCATCAAAGGAGTCAAGACCTTCCTCTTATTATAAATCACACTCAATACAATCATTAGAGGCAGAAATGAAAAAAAACGAAACAATATGTATTTCCACTCAAACATTAGTGGGATAAAGCTATGCTGAAGAGCATAAAAGAAAACGATATAAACAATAGCAAACAACTTGTTTCCTGAAGAATCATTAATCCGATTAAATGAATATCCAAAATAAAGTGGTAATTCTGCAAAAACTATCGTAACAGGAAGTAAAACCGTATTGATGACAGCAATCCAAACTGGAATAGGCTGAATTAGAATGGTCGGGATATAACCATAAATTACAAGCCCGAAAAGATACATACCACCCACTCCTACTGAAAGCATCAGTAGAATAATAGTCAATATGTAAATAAAGTTGAGTTGGCCTTTCTTATAATTAATCAAAACTCTATACTCTATACCTTCAAGTTTAGACACCATCTTTAAAACTAAAATGGTTATTACATTAAAAACCACACATAAAATAGGCCACCATTTGGCACTTTCAATCAACGATTGTCCACTTAAGGCAGCAAAAAACAATCCACCAAAGATAAACAATACACTACGAAATATTGGCATGAGATATGGCATATACGCACTCATTAGTTAGTCTCCTTTATATAGTAGAGAAGTTTCTGCCCCGTCAAATCATCCAATAGATCTTCAGTTTTTTGAAAACCAAGCTTAACCAATACCCTTTCAGATGAGGTGTTCTCTAGCTCAATAGAAGCTCCCAACAAGTTAATACTTGTACTGGTGGTTGCATAGTTCACACATGCTCCAGCGGCTTCAGTGGCGTATCCATTCCCCCATTGTGCTCTCTTGAAATGATACATAAGCTCAGCATCGCATCCATTACCTGCTGGGTTGAACCCACAAACCCCGATCACTTCTCCACTTGCTTTAAGAATCACCACATATGGCGAGAATCCTATAGTATTTTGCATTTTTATGTAGTATTGTAATGATTTCGTTTCTTGTTCTAAGGTCCCTGCATTTCCACAATACTTCATCACTTCCTGGTCTCCCCAGATAAGCATCATTTCATCTAGATCACTCATTTCAAGCGTTCTAAAAATCAAACGTTTTGTCTCCATTACCTTCATAATTGATTTCCCCCTGGATCAATTGCTTTTTAGCGTTACAATGACCACTTCAGGTCTATTGAAAATTCGAACAGGAATGATGCTGTTTCCAAGACCTCTACTGACTACCATTGTTGACTGTTCTTCCTTATAAGAACCACTGGAATACTTCGGAAACAATCCCTGATCGGGCGCAATCAAGCCTCCTGCACGTGGGAACCTGAACTGTCCACCATGGGCATGCCCTGAGAAAATCAAATCGATGTTATGGTCGACATAAAGATCAAAAAGCTCTGGCCTGTGCGAAAGTAAAATTTGGTATACGGACTCATCGGATAAATTACTTAGATGTTCCTTTAAACTAGAATATTTAGTCCCTTCAAAGTATGTGGACGTGAGAAAATCTGGGTCTGATAACCCGAGGAGTTCGATGACTTCCCCATTACTTTTCAGTTCGACTTTCATGTCATCAAGAATTACCACTCCGGCAGATGTGAGCCTTTTTGAAATCTCAACATATTCACCAGACCATGCCTCATGATTTCCAGAAACAAAGTAAACCGGAGCAATCCTCACAGCACCATCAATAAACAACATTGCATCATCGAGGTCGTACTTCCTTCTGTCCACCAAGTCACCCGTGATTACAATAATGTCTGGAGATGCTTCTATGACCCTCTTTAACAGAGAACTTTGATTGGTTCGAAATACCTTGTTGTGAAGATCTGAGATTTGAACAATAGTGAACTCATCAAACGCATCCGGAATTTGACTATTTGATATTTCAATTTGTGTTGTTGTGATGCTGTTGTTTTGCCATACAGAAAATACAATTAAAATAAGCAAAATTATTATGATTCTAATTTTCATATCACACCTCCACTTTTAACTCATTATATCACGTTATGGACTCAACTCTCATATTTGCGTCACTACATAATTATGTTAAAATAAAATGTAACATAAAAAGACACTAATCATCTAAATGATGAATGAGAGGTATTTATGATCAATACTAACAAAATCAATTTCATTGTATATGTAGAGGACCAAAACAAGTCAAAGGATTTATATACCGCACTCTTTGATAGAGCTCCTGCACTTGATGTGGACGGGATGACAGAAATCCAGCTCAACGATACCACATACATCGGTCTACTCCCTGGAAATGGTATAGTGGAGATATTGGAAGGCAACATTGACAACCCTAATCAGAACACGGCTTATCCCAGATGTGAGATTTACCTTTATGTGGATTCACCTGAGGCATACTACGAGAGAGCACTAATGCTCGGTGCAAGGGGCATCAGCGAGGCAAAGCAAAGAAATTGGGGCGATTACACTTCTTATGTTTCTGATTTTGATGGCAACATCATTGCATTTGCAAAAGCACAACCTAAATAATAGGTTGTGTTTTTTTATGCTCCAAACATATTCTTAAAAAGCTCTTTGCCCGACTCAGTTCTGAATATTTGTTGATACGTCTTTTCCTTTGCTGCGAGATCCACGTTATTTTCATAAAGATTGACCAAAAAATCAGCTTCAACCAGTATTTGATAATCCTGACCATCAATATCCGAATAAGTATGATGATTGCCTACAAGATAGCAAACCCGATCGACAATTGTCTGATCATACCCAATCTTTTCAAGGAGTGCTTTCGCATAAGATGGACCTTCTTGCTCTTGATGCTTACCAGAAGCATCACCATATTTTTCTCTCGATGGTTTGATACCAATGTCATGTACCAAACCAGCTACTTCAAGTACTTCCATCTCCAATTCTGATAGACCTTCATTTAAACCAATAATTCTGGCAAGCTGTGAAACCTTTATGAAGTGCTGGATCATCCAAGCATCTCCTGAATCGTGATTGATCATTTCCTGCAAAAGCATATCTTTTTTGTCCATTATTTATCTCCTCAGTTTCTAATTAGTATCAAATCGTTGCCAATACCGTAATCACCGACGCCATAATCATCAGTGAATGTTGCACGCTTAAACGCTTCAACATCTTCAATCATTCTTGAGAAGCCAGCTTTTTCATACGCCTTTATCGCATTCAAATTCTCTTTTGAGGGCCTGATGATGAATTGCTGAGTGTTCATTTCATTTATCAATAAGTCACATAATAGTTTTATGGCTTGACTGCCATACCCTTTCCCACAGAAATCAATGTTCTTCATCCAAATATCAAGTTCAGCTTTATTACCATGAAGATGGAATGATGAATAATTTATGGAGCCAATGGGCTCATCGTCCATACAAATAATGTATACCCTTCCCTTTTCAGGCGCAGAACCATCAAAATAGTAATCCTCATAATCCTCGAAAAACGTTTCTTC
>JAIOSU010000289.1 GCA_021107455.1 Clostridiales bacterium
AAGCTTAAAAAATGGTTACCACCATAAGTTGAAGAACAATTTTTTCTAATTAATAACCCTAAGCGTTCCATTGAATAATCCAATCCCTAAACCAACTTGTCGAATTCTAAAGTTTTTGTTTCGTTGGAAAGCTTGAATAATTCCTAAATGATTTTAAGTCCCTTCGTCCCTTAAGCATAATAAAAAGCCCTTTTATTCAAACCGCCTTTGCATGCCATGCCTTCAATGAAGTCGCCTTTAAAGCGATTGAATTTCAAGAGTTTGAGCGCTTTATCACAATCTGCGATGCCGTCAAAACTTTCTATAGCAAGTTCTACCACACCTTGATTCTCAAGGTGTTTTTTGATGGCACTTCCAACACCACCTGCACTGGCGAATCGTCTTCCAAATTGCGACGCATTGTTCATAGGGGACGGTTCTAGTGTTTCCAAATTGAGTTCTTGTGAATCCATCATGGCTGCAAGTTCTTCAAATGTAAGGACAAAATCAGTGTCATATGATTTGAGTTTCTCAGTTTTTTTCGCTATACATGGTCCAACAAATACAACTACTGCATCTGGATCAATGGCCTTTATGAGCCTGGATGTGGCAATCATTGGAGAGACGGTATGGGAAACGTGTTCCTTTAGATAGGGATACTTTAAATCAATATAGTTTACAAATCCCGGACAACACGAACTTGTGAGTACTTTTCCTTTTGCTTTATTTTGAACGAGCTCTGCTCCTTCATGTAATATGACAAGGTCCGCTCCGAGTGCAACTTCGATAACATCTTTGAAGCCGAGGTGTTTGATCCCTGTGATCACCTTGCCTAAATCGATATACTCAAATTGTGCCGCAAAAGCTGGGGCGAGCATGGCGTAGATCGGTTTCTCTTTCTGCATCAGGACCTCAATGACTGCTGTGATCTCCGATTTTTCTTGGATTGCGCCAAATGGACATTGGTAGACGCATGACCCACAAGAGATACATAAATCATAGTTGATCACCGCTTTTTTTCTCGAATCAATTTCAATTGCACCGGTTGGACATTCTCTCTTGCAAGGTCTCATTACATCGGCGATGGCGTTGTAGGGGCAGCTTTCTTTACATTTTCCACATTCGATGCATTTGTCATAATCAATTGTCGCACGTCCATTTTTGATAGTAATGGCATCCACTGGACACTGACCGATGCATCTATGAGCGATACAGCCTCTGCATGTTTCTGTGACAACGTATCGGTTGACTGGGCATTGATCACATGCGGAGTCCAGTACTTCGATCATATGGGGATTATCTGGTGACCCTCCCATAGCCATTTTGACGCGTTCTGATGTAATTGCGCGTTCATGAAAAACGCAACATCTGTATTGTGGATCGGATCCGGGGCTGACGCTATAGGGGATCTTTTTGTAAGAAGAGCTGAGTGTTCCCATGAAGGCGTAACGTGCAACTTCTTTCAGACAGTCGTTTTTCACTTTTTGAACGTGATTTTCAAATTTTCTCATAGAAACACCTAGTTCAGTCCGTATAACTTAGTCTGACATCCTTTCCGAGTTTTTTGAGTTCGTCCATGGTTTCCTGGATGACACGTGATTTGATACTCAAGTCTTTTGGAAAATCAGGGTTTTGGTGTGCCGGGTTAATGGCGCGACCCATCCAAAACTGTATGTGGGTGCTATCATCGATCAATATTTTTAACAGTTTTGAGACGCCGTCTTCTTTATTGAAAAAGGGTTCCTCATAAATAGTGTTGAAGTGCTTGAGTTTGGTCAGTGCCATTTTGAGGGTGAGAACACCTTCAGTGACAAGATCAATACCTTTAATTTCGGCAGTTGGAGGGACAAATGGATCGATATAATCCATTGAAGTCTTGATTTCACGCCCTAATTCCCTAGAAACTATATTAGCAGCAGTACCACCACAAACTACTTTTTTTCCGGTTTGTTTGATGAACTGATCGACAGCTTGAAAATCCTTTGCTCTGATTTCAGGCGGACCTGTAAAGACGTGAACCCATTCTGGTTCCCTCAATTTTATTGTAACCGCTGTTGTGTCATCGCCGGGCTTTTCGTCGTATAGCTTTTGACACGTTTCAATGAGACGTCTGTTGAGTTTTTCAGCAGATTTCAAGTTTTGACTTTGTAAAAATTCTGCGACATGATGCCATTCCCAGCCGTGATTGAGCATATTTCCAACACCTGCATGGACGACACCGTCAGAGCAGAGTGTGATTTCATCGCCGACTTCTAGCTTGACAGAAGTGATCCAAACATCTTTGTCAGCGGAACGTATTTTTTCTTTTTCCAGAGGGAGAATTTTTTGATTTCGAACGACAAATACTGGCGGGTTGTCAAATTCAATAATTCTTGCATGGCCTTTTGTGTCGATCTCTATGATTGAGAAGGTGGAGTAACCGATTTTTCTCACACTGCATACGGGAAGAGTGTGTGTAATTGTATCGATGGTGTCAATCAGGTCAGCCCCTTTTTGTAGCATAGTAGACATGATTTTACTTGTGAGTGTCGCTAGGATGTTTGCTTTGACACCACTTCCAAGACCATCTGCAAGGACTGCAATCACGTGGTCATCTGTTTTAATGATCTCCACATGATCACCGCACAACTCTTCACCATATTTATTAAGAGAGTGAGTGGCTATGTCTAAAAAAAAGGATTGTGTCATAATGATTGTCCTCCGTCAGAAAGAACGAGTTTTTTGAGTTTGTTTAATCCTATTTTGGTTTCAGCTGTGGTCTCGCCCAGTAGACTGGCAATTTCTTGAGCGACCCTCATCTGATGTTCTATGACTTCTTGGCACGTAGTCAGAGTTTCAATTTTCACTTTTTCAAGTTCTTTTCTATTTTTTTCGGAATCAGTGATGTCTGTAAAGATTCCTACAAAGTTTTTGTCGTCAAAAATTCGAATGACATTGGCAAAGAACGTCTTTTCAATGCTATCAATTGATATTTTTCTACTGATGTGATCTGTCTCAGGCATCATGATCTCATCCAAAATCGGATCATCAATTAGAGCAGCTATAGGCCAGTGCGTAAGCTTGATTCTGGATGAATTGAACAATTTATGAAAAGCTGGATTGACTTCAAGAATTCTGAGCTCAGAATCCAGTATACAAATTGCATTGGGACTGGTGTCAAAGATAATGGACTGCATGCTTTCAGCTTTCTTTTTAAGTGAGTCCAGACACATATGAATATCTGAATGTCCTTTGCTGACAGCAACTGCTTTGTCATAACAAGTCGAATACCCACAAGCACCACAATTCAGTTGATCTTGTGTTGTGTATTTTCCCATTTCCAGAAGAACGCTGTAGATTGCATCATCATTGATTGAACTTAAAATGTTTACTTTTGACTGAAAAACATGATGAAGTTGTTCGGTTGTTATCGTTATGGGTTCGATTTCAACAACATCGTTTTGTGAAAGCAGGCTATCATCCACATATTTGTTTAAGAGGCTGAGTCTTCTATATAATTTCGGCGCTTTTTCTGGCATGTTTGGACCGTTGATGCAACTCTTTGGACAGATATTCAGTTCAGCACAGAAACCTGTTATCTCACCTTTTGAGACTGAGTTCAGAAACTCTGTACAGGCTTCAATACCATCCACATGAATGTATTTGTACTTTGGATTGATTCGATTTTTCAAATCCTTTTTCCAAAGGCTGCCTCCCAGTGGATAGGCTTTGCCACGCTTGGTGGCAGGGGTATCAAATTCGGATGGCTCAAGTGAATTTAAGTCGATATTCTCATCAGACAACCATTTTTCAAGTTCTCTAAATGTGATTACAGCATCGATACTGTCTTTATATCCAACTGCTTCTGCTTTTTTGGAAAGACAGGGCCCGATAAAAACGACATATATATCTTCAGGATACCGAGATCTGATATCGTATCCATGAGCGATCATTGGAGATACCACTGGGATCACTGAACAGACTGCTCCCGGGTAATAATGTTCGATGAGTGTGTTACTTGATGGACAACAACTTGTGATCAGGTTTGGCATTGAACCTTCAGAGATGACTTTTTCATATTCTTTTGAGACGATCTCAGCACCGCGAGCCGTTTCTTCTACGACATGGAAGCCAAGTTGTCTAAGTGCAGTCGCAACTTTAAGTGGATGATCAAGATCAAATGCCGCCGCATATGATGGGGCAACGGAAGCAATGACTTTTTTGCCGGACTTGACTTTTGATTGCACGGTGTTGATATCCAGATGAATAGTAAGTGCACCTGTGGGACACTGCATATGGCATAGGCCACACTTGATGCATTGGTCATCTATGATTGAGCGGTTGTGTTTGGTGAAGGCGATGGCTTTGGTAGGGCACACACGAAGACATTTGTAACATTCATCGCATTTGTTGATGTCGAACTCAATGAATTTCATTTGACCACCGACCTATGCAGTTCTTCAATAAACTGACTTGCATTCTCCGGGGAGACAGAGCATATATCCTCATCATTAACCTTAACTGAAACAGCTTCGGAACATTGACCCAAACAGAACGATGATTTCAAATCTATAATTTTCTCTAGACCGTGGTCTGACACATAATTCTTAAACGTGTTGACGACTTCATATGAACCTTTCAAGTGACATGCGCTACCTATACATACTTTGATTTCCATAATGAACCTCCAAAAGTGAGTTTGATCTTATATGTTAATCTTATCACAAAGTTTGATGGTGAACAATGGATTGCAATCCGTTTATGTTAGAAGAATTTGACACAATGCACGAATGTTTGTTACGAAATGGTAACAAGCGTCACTTATTGTGATCAGAAGGGACTCGGATGAATTTTGGGCAGAGGCAAATGTTACATTAAAGACACCGGTTATTACAAAATAGAAACAATTGACATGGATAGAAGAGGGTGTAATGGAGTAAATATCGTTAAACAATTAACATATATCAAATAAAAAATCACGCTCCCTCTTATATAGAAAGCGTGATTTTTTATTTATCCATGTTTGATTATGGTTCTTCCTACGTGTTTGCCAGATAACATCATATCAATGCGATCACTTAATTCATCTAAAGTTACTTCGTGCACATTATGGTCCAGATGATCAAATTTCCATGCAGTCGCCAAGTTGGACCAGATCTCTTTTCTGAGTTTCATTGGGCATTGGACTGAGTCGATACCAAACAAACTCACACCTCGTAATATAAACGGGAATATGGAGCTAGAGAACTCTGGAGAGCTGACGTTGCCACAGCAAGTCACACTGCCTCCATACTTGGTACTTTTGATGGCCGTGGTAAGAGTATTGCCACCTACTGTATCAATTACACCAGCCCATCTGCCTTTAAGCATGGCACGGCCAGAGGCATCATCAAGTTCTTTGCGATCTATGATATCTTTAGCGCCAATGGACTGCAGAAATTCTTTTTCCTCTAGTTTACCGGTTGCGGCAATCACTTCGTATCCAAGTTTGCTTAATATGGAGATGGCAGTACTGCCAACGCCCCCAGTTGCACCAGTTACAAGAACTTCACCATCTTCTGGATTGACACCTGATCCTATAAGTTTATGGACTGATATAGCAGCTGTAAAACCTGCGGTACCATAGATCATACTTTCTCTTAGTGATAAGGATTCTGGGAGCGATACTACCCAATCAGCTGGAACACGAATGTACTCACCAAAGCCACCAGCGGTGTTCATACCTAGATCATGCCCTGTAACAATTACTTTATCACCTTCATTAAACAGATCTGAGCTACTTTCTTCAACAATTCCGGCTGCGTCGATTCCAGGTGTATGAGGGTAGTTTTTGGTTACACCTCTGTTTCCAGATGAAGATAAAGCGTCTTTGTAATTCAGTGATGAGAAGCTCACCTTGATTAATATCTCACCATCCGGTAAATCTGCGATATTTTTTGTTATGATTTTTCTTTCGAATATTGAAGCGTCATTTTCAATAATTTCCATAGCTTTGAATACTTTTGATTTCATAAATACTCCTTTCAAAACAGTTCTATGTCGAACTAATTTTATTATAAAAAAGGTTCGATGTCAAACTGTAAAACTGTCAATTTTGAGTTATATGTATTATAGTAAGAATAGAAAATTGGAATTGAGGTCAATTATGAATGATAAATATATCGTATATTTTATAAGTAAAACTAAAAAGAAAATGGTGAAATTCATTGAGAAGAAGCTCTATGAGAAAGAACTTTACAACTTGGTACCTTCTTATGGCAATATTCTTACCGTACTATATGACCATAACGGAACGATGAGCATGAAAGAAATCGGGACACTGCTTGGTAAGGAAAAATCAACTATTACAGCCATTGTTGACAAACTTGAAAAACTTGGGTATGTAAGTAAAATCAAAAATGAAAAAGATCGTAGAACCACTTTTGTCTGTTTGACTGAAATGGGAAAAGACATTGAAAAGAAATTTGAGGAAATATCAAAAGATGTTCAAAGTGCTGCCTATAACAACTTTACAAAAGAGGAAAAAAGTGAATTTTTGCGCCTTTTAAAAAAGATGAACCAAAATTTTGATGAGTAGATGAGCATGAGTCAATTGAACCTTTTCTTGAATAGGCATTTAACTGGTCCCCAAATGGGGTATAAGGTTAATAAGATTGTTTAAACTTATTATTTTATGCCTCAAGCTAGGATAAAGTA
>JAIOSU010000099.1 GCA_021107455.1 Clostridiales bacterium
GAAAATGCGTCCAAATTGCAGGGTGAGGAAAAAAGAATATTGTCCCATATTGAAAAAAACAGCAACACAAAAGCTTTGATGTCATCACAGAAACTTTTGATCGGTAAATCTGATATTGAAAAAGTCGTATCGGATTGGGTTCAGATTCCCATCACCAAACTGTCCTCAAATGACAAGGAGAGACTTGTAGCGCTTGAAAGTACATTGTCTCAGAGCATATTTGGACAGTCAAATGCCATCAATGTGGTATCAAGAGCACTAAAACGATCAAGAATAGGCATCAAAGATCCAAAGAAACCTACTGGAGTATTCCTTTTTGTTGGGCCGACCGGAGTTGGAAAAACTGAGCTTGCAAGGAAGATTGCAGATGTTTTCTATGGTGATGAAAGAAGTCTTATTAAAATCGACATGTCAGAGTACATGGAAAAACATGCTGTTTCAAAATTGATCGGTTCACCTCCAGGATATGAAGGGCATCGAGAAGGTGGATACCTCACTGGAGCTGTCAAAAAAAATCCATACTCTGTAGTGGTTTTTGATGAAGTGGAAAAAGCTCATGAAGAGGTCATAGACATCCTGCTTCAAGTGATGGATGAAGGTGTTCTCAAAGATGGACGTGGCATGAGTATAAATTTTAAAGACACTCTTATTATTCTTACATCAAATTTGGGTACCAAAAATTTAGCAAACAAACAGGTCGGGTTTTTAAAATCCACTGATGCAGTCAACAATGAGGAAAAAATTAGGGAAGCATGCAAATCGTTTTTCAAACCGGAGTTCATCAACAGGATGGATGAAATCATTGTATTTGATCCCCTTGATATTGTATCAGCGTCACTAATAGTGGAAAAGCATATAGAAGCCTTTGAAGAACAGATGTCTGAAAAAGAATTGGAGATCATCGTCACAGATGAGGTAATCAATTGGATTGCCACTGAGTATTATAGCTCAGAGTATGGCGCCAGACCACTTGGTCGTGCTGTAGACAAAGAAATCAAAGATGTTGTTGCAGAATATGTTCTTGAAAGTGATGAAGAGTCATTCGCAATAATTTTTGAAATGGATGAGCATAAAAAAATGATGATTCATCATAAGACCCAGAGGAGAAAAAATGTCTAAAGTCAAAAGCAAATATGTTTGTCAGGAATGTGGAAGCGTTTCACCAAAATGGCTAGGTAAATGTTCCGATTGTGGTGCGTGGAATAGTTTTGTGGAAGAACTGGATGTTAAGCCTGTTAAAGCAGCGACGCTTGATATCGGGAATGCCAGTCAACCACAAAAAATAATTGATGTCACATTTGATTTGGAAGAGCGATATTCCACACAAATCAAAGAACTTGATATAGTTTTGGGTGGCGGTGTAGTCAAAGGGTCACTAATCTTGGTCGGTGGAGATCCTGGAATAGGAAAATCCACCTTGTTGCTTCAAGTAGCGCATAATATTGCAAGTAGCAAGCGATTGGTGCTTTACGTATCAGGTGAGGAGTCGGTCAAACAGACCAAGCTTCGCGCACAAAGGTTGGGTGTGGATTCCGAGAATCTATATATTGTGGCTGAAAACAATCTTGAAAAAATCAAATACCATGTGGAAAACCTGAAACCTGAAGTATTGATTGTGGATTCCATACAAACCGTATATGGTCCAGAGATTGCATCAGCACCAGGAAGTGTCAGCCAGGTCAGGGAAGCGACCAACCAATTCATGAATTTATCTAAGAAAAATGGAATCAGTACATTTTTGGTGGGACATGTCACAAAGACTGGAACCATTGCAGGTCCAAAAGTACTGGAGCACATGGTGGATACCGTTCTATACTTTGAAGGTGAAGGTCATAATCTTTTTAGAATTTTAAGGGCGGTCAAGAACAGATTCGGTTCAACCAATGAGATTGGAATTTTTGAAATGACAAATTTCGGACTCCAGGAAGTCGATAATCCTTCGAAAATATTTTTATCCAATACGATGATTAAAGAAGCGGGATCGGTTGTTATTCCAACACTGGAAGGGACGAGAACGGTTTTGGTGGAAATGCAATGTCTGGTTTCACAAACCAACTTCAATATGCCAAGAAGGATGGCTGTGGGAATTGATTACAACAAATTGATTTTACTCACAGCCGTACTTGAAAAAAAAGCAGGAATGATGCTTTATAATCAAGATATTTATTTGAATGTTGTAGGTGGTATGACCATAGATGAGCCTGCAGCGGATCTCGCCATTATTGTTGCGATTGCTTCGAGTTTCAGGGAAATCAAGATTCCAGATGATATGATTGTCTTTGGAGAGGTTGGACTTACAGGAGAAATCCGTGCGATCAATCAGGTGCAGCAACGAGTCAATGAAGCAGCTAAAATGGGCTTCAAGAAGGCACTCATCCCGCATGCAAATCTCGATGGCTTGAATCGGCCAGAGAATTTTCAGGCCATAGGCATGAAACACATTGAAGAAGTATTCAAATATTTTTTTTAAAGGAAATTAAAGAGGCAGCAAATGTCATCTCATGGATGGCGATTGCTGCCTGATTATTTTATAAGGTTTAGTAAAGACTGAACTTACCAAGAGTATTGATTTTGTTGTATTCTTTTAAAAGAACATCATAAAGATTCAAATCGAGGACATTGCAAAGAGCTGCGACGTAAAATTCGAGTCTGCCCAGTTCCTCTTCGATTTTGTCACGACATACAGGACACGGTTTGCCCTGGATATGTTCTGCGCGATATTCCTTCAAGGCATCATATGTAAGGCCTTCGGGGAATTCGGTTTTAGAGACATCCAGTTTTACACAACCGCAATTGGTTATGGATTTGATGACAGCACGATTGGATTTTGAAGCTGCCTCATCCATTTTGCTGACTATATCCAATAAGTTTGCATGCCTGATCAGGACTTCATCTACCTTATTTTGAAATTCATCATAAATTACGTCTTTCATAATTCCTCCTATAAACATAAGACCAAAAGTCAACTTAACGATATGGATTGCTCTTATTTTATCACAAAAGAATTTAAACAAAAAGTAATATAAACAAATAATCCCTGTGAATAAAAGGCTTGACAACGAATTGTTCTAAATAGTAAAATATAGGTTTGTTGTGATTAAGTCAAAAATAGTGTATAATGAATATAAATAAAGGATGCATGGAGGGATTGAATGTTTAAAATCGGAGATAGAGTTGTGTACCCTATGCATGGAGCAGGGATTATTGAAGCAATAGAAGAAAAAGAGTTGTTGGGTGACAGCAAGCAGTTTTATATTTTGAAATTGCCCATTAAAAACATGAAAGTGATGTTGCCGATTGATTCCGCTGAGAATTTGGGTGTACGTAAAGTCGTTGACAATGATGTTTTGACTGAGGTTATGGAAGTCTTGGCCCAAGAAAAAGGTGTTATGCCAGACAATTGGAACAGACGATATAGATCCAATCTCGAAAAAGTGAAGACGGGTGATATTTTTGAAGTGGCACAAGTGGTCAGAAATTTAGAAATATTGGATCGTGAAAAGGGATTGTCGACCGGAGAGAGAAAGATGCTCAGCAATTCCAAGCAAATTTTGATCAGTGAAATGATTTTAGCAAAAAACTTGAATGAAGACGAGGCGGCCACATTAGTCAACATGACTATAGGTAGCCACTGATGAAAAATACGGGGCTTAGGCCTCATTTTTTTTTGTTCACTTTGAAATTCTTTGTTGCTGTGTTACAATTTAAAAGACCCTCAAAAAGGGTACAATAAAATAGCGGGAAGGGAGGGTTAGCGTGATTGAGAAAATAATTAAATATATCATTATTTTTGTCGGATTCTGTGTCGGTGTAGGGTCTGGTATTTATTTGACGGATTTTGTTTACGAAAGAGATCTTTTTAATCTTCATCGTATGGTTTATACGATATCACTACCAATTTTATTCGGACTTATTTTTACTGTCATTACTTTTTTCTTTTCTAAATTAATGATTGCACTAGGTAAGAAACTGGCGCAATATACACAAACAGAACTCGAAAAAATTCCTCAACAAGAATTGCTGTTCATGTTTGGTGGACTTATATTGGGACTTGTGGTTGCTTTTCTTATAAGTGGATTGTTTGAAATCATTCCGATTCCAATGGTCGCAAGCGCACTTAAAATTTTGGCTTATATTTTCCTTGGATATCTTGGAATAAATATCGCACAAAGGAACTCGAAGGATCCATCGAGGCTTGGAGATTTTTCAAAAAGACTCAGCTCAGGGAAGCAAAATAAAGAAAAAGTAGGAACTTATGGTGCAAAACCGAAGATACTCGACACCAGTGTCATCATAGATGGACGAATTGCTGATATTTGCAAGACTGGATTCATTGAGGGTGATATCATCATACCCGAATTCGTACTGAGAGAACTTAGACACATTGCTGATTCATCTGATGGACTCAAGCGCAACCGCGGAAGAAGAGGACTCGATATTCTTAAGATCATTCAGAAAGAACTTCCGATTGATGTCAAGATTATCGATGAGGATTTTGAGGATATTTCTGAAGTTGATGTAAAATTGATCAAACTTGCTCAAAAAATGAATGCCAGTATTGTGACAAATGACTTCAATCTCAATAAGGTCGCTTCACTTCAAGAAGTACATATCCTCAACATCAATGAACTTGCAAATGCTGTGAAACCAGTTGTTTTACCAGGTGAGGAAATGTTGGTTCAAATCATCAAGGAAGGTAAGGAAAACAATCAAGGCGTTTCTTATTTGGATGATGGCACCATGATCGTCGTTGAAGATGGTCGAAAGTTCATCAATGAAAACATTCAAGTTATTGTAACAAGTGTTCTACAGACATCGGCAGGACGAATGATTTTCGCAAAATCCAAAAATTAAAATCGATAAGAAGGTTAATTGACCTTCTTTATCTTTTTTTTGGTATAATGTAGGCGAACATATTGAGAGAAAGCGAGTAAATCGATGTACGACGGGAAAAAAATCGGAGCAGTCATTCCTGCGGCAGGAATGGGCAGTAGAATGAAAACATCTGAAAAAAAGCAGTTTATGTTGCTGGAAAATCGAGAAATTCTTGAGTGGACCCTTATTCACATTCTAAAATCTGAGACAATTGATATGATTTGGGTAGTTGTGCCATCAGAGTTCGTCAGACTTGTAGAAGATAAAGTTGCGAATTGGATTGAAAAATATGCGTTTAGACAACCTATTTATGTCATTGAGGGCGGAAAAAACAGGCAGGAGTCTGTTTATAAAGCTATAAAATGTATTCCAGAAAGCTTTGAGTGGATTGTCGTGCATGATGGTGTTCGACCATTTGTGGATTCGTCCTGGTTGGATAGAAATCTTGTTCACATGTCGAGATTCGATTCAATTGTGTCGGCATTGCAGTCTACGGACACACTGAAAATTGTTGATGAGTCCCATATTGTTAAGCAAACTTTGAATAGAGATGAGATATGGAGTGTCCAAACGCCTCAGGTGTTTAGGCGTGAAGTTTTAAAGGCAGTGCATGAAAAGGCGATAAAAGATGATTTTTTTGGTACCGACGACGCCAGTCTGTTGGAAAAATACAATTATAAAGTTTTGCTTTGTGAAGGAGAAAAATCCAACATTAAAATTACCTCTCCAATGGATCTTGTTTTTGGTAGGGCTATATTGGATTGGAAAAATAGGAGTGAAAGCTGATGAGAATAGGAATGGGATATGATGTCCACCAATTGGTGGAAGGAAGGGATCTTATATTGGGTGGTGTTAATATACCTTATGAAAAAGGTCTGGCAGGTCATTCGGATGCAGATGTGTTGCTTCACGCCGTCATAGATGCGTTGCTGGGTGCCATGGCGCTTGGCGATATTGGAAAACATTTTCCGGATACTTCAAAGGACTATAAAGACATATCCAGTTTGGTCCTTTTAGAGAGGGTAGCCAAAACGATGGCCGGAAAAGGGTATTCGATTGTCAATTTGGATGCCACTATTGTTGCAGAGCGGCCAAAGATGGCTCCCCATATTGATTTGATGAGAGCAAACATCGCAGAAGTGCTCAATTGTAAGTTTGATCAAGTGAACATAAAAGCTACAACTACTGAAAAATTAGGATTCGAAGGTGAAGGCTTAGGTATTTCAAGCCAAGCCATTGTACTCCTTGAAAAATTGGAGGTTTAGATGTCAGAGAATTACAAGTTCTTTCAAAATCGAGAATGTGAGTTCTTTCCATGTCACAAAAATGTGAATGATGATGAGTTCAACTGTCTGTTTTGTTATTGCCCACTTTATATGCTGAGGGATGAATGTGGTGGGGACTTCAAGATGACCAGTGGAGTAAAAGATTGTAGTGATTGCACCAAACCCCATGATTCCGGCAGCTATGCCTATATCATGTCAGCAATGAAGAAGGTCATTGAAAGAGGTTCTGATTTTTAGTATAATAGGCGAGAAGAAAAGAGGAGGCAAACGTTATGAATCCTAGATTGAGATTTGCGCCAAGTCCTACCGGATATGTACACATCGGAGGTCTGAGAACAGCGCTTTACAATTATTTATATGCAAAACAAAATGAAGGTACTTATTTGATAAGAGTTGAGGATACGGATCAAACAAGATTTGTAGAAGGTGCTATCGAAGGCATGATCAACTCCATGCAGTGGGCTGGTGTGGTTCATGATGAAGGTCCGTTTATTGATGAAGCGACTCATCATATTGTTGAAAAAGGCGATTTTGGACCTTATATTCAGTCGCATAGATTGGAACTTTATAAGAAACATTCGGATAGACTGATTGAATCAGGACATGCCTATCATTGTTTCTGCACCAAGGAACGTCTGGAGCAGGTAAGAGAAAAGCAGAAGTCGGAAGGTCTCACTCCGAAATATGATGGACATTGCAGAGAACTGTCTAAAGCTGAGGTGGACGAAAAACTGGCTGCAGGGCTCCCACACGTGGTTCGATTGAAATTGCCGACAGGTAGGGTGATAGAATTCAATGACGCCATCAAGGGCCATATAGCGGTGAATACGGATGATATGGACGATCAAGTGTTGATGAAGACAGATGGATTACCAACTTATCATATGGCGGTCGTTGTAGATGATCATTTCATGGGAATAACACATGTTGTGCGTGGTGATGAGTGGCTGATTTCCACACCAAAACACATATACACTTATGAAGCATTTGGATGGGAAGCACCACAATTTGTACATTTGCCAGTAATATTGGGTCAATCCAAAAAGAAACTCAGTAAGCGTGAAGGTGATGTTTCTGTTGAAGATTTCAAACGTAAAGGTTATTTGCCTGAAGCTTTGATCAATTACATTGCGCTTGTTGGATGGTCACCTGATGACGGTGAAGAAATTATGGACATGCAGACTTTGATCAATAAATTCTCATTTGATCGAGTATCAAAGTCTAGTGGTGTGTTTGATGTTGAAAAACTAAATTGGATGAACAATCAATACATCAGGAACTATGATCTGGATCAATTGACAGTGCTTTCAAAATCATATTTTGTTGAAAGTGGCTTTGCCAGTGATTCTGAGTTTGATGAAAAGTTTGCAAAATACAAAAACATAGTCGATATCCTGAGGGAACGTCTTAATAAATTAAATGAAATCTCAGATTACTATAATCTATTCAATGTGAATACGATTGTGCTTGAAGACGATGAGGCTAGAGAAATGATTGAATTGCCTCATGTACCTTCGATGCTGAGATGTTTCTCAGCTAAAGTTGCTGAGATAGATGCAATCACTGCTGATGATGTGAAACGTTTGCTCAAGGAAGTACAAAAGGAAACAGGTCACAAAGGCAAAGACTTGTTCATGCCTGTTCGTGTGGCACTTACTGGTCAGGTCCATGGTCCTGATATCGCAAAAGTGATGGAAATCATAGGAACAACTAATACGATTGAACGAATCGAATACAGTATACAGAATTTGTGTGCTGAGTAAATATAATCCAATAATATGTGGGGGCTGTTGTATCCATTACAATTGCCCCCATAGTTCTAAATAATATTCGAGTGAAGAGGCAAATATGAATGATTTTTTAAAGAATGCTGAAATGAATAGTTTGTCTGATCTGGACGTAAGGATGATGAACCCACTTAAATTGGCGTTCCTCGGTGATGCTATCTATGAAGCTTACATCAGAACATATCTGATCAGCCAATTTGTGCTCACGCCACATGAAATGTCTAAAAAAGCCAAACAATATGTCAACGCAAACGCTCAGGCTACCGCTGTGCATAGGTTAAAGGATTCATTCAGTGAAGAAGAATGGCAAATGATTAAACGCGGAAGAAATCAGAAATCAAATACAGTACCCAAAAACGCACTTTTGTCTGATTATAGATACGCGACTGGATATGAAGCCTTGATAGGGTATCTATATTTGACCGATCAGAAGGAACGCATATACGAAATCGTTCATCTCACAATTAAGGCTATTGATTCAGCTGAAAATTCAATTAAGGATGTTGGTGAAGAAGATGAAGCTTAAGCTCAAGGATTGGATTTTGATCGGAGTGACCCTGATTGTTCTGATTGTTTTAGGATACAAGTCAATAGTAATGGATCCCGTAGAACCCAAAGACTCGGTTGAGGAAGCGGTTGTAGTCAGAATGCAGGAAGTTCTTGATGAAACGCATTCAAATATCTTATATAAAACGGGAATCATGAAGTTCAGGATAACCGATGTCAAGGTTGAAAGTGAAGATGACTTTACCGGACGTTATAGAAAATATTTGCTAGGCGTTCTCCCATTCGGGGATTCGTACTTTTCTTCAGAAGATCAATAGGAGGTCAATTTGATGAAGGTTAATTTGTTGGCTCATACACCGGATCCCGAAAAAGTGATTGCCGCTTCAGCGAAGCTGTGTTATTCACCCGTAGGTATAGAAGCCTTATATGAAAATATGAATGAGGAATCAACAGGTGCGTTTCTGGATAAATTGATGGAGTATGGTCATTTTTCTCCACTTGAACATATATCATTCACGTTTGCGGTTGAAGGCGTCAGCAGAGTATTGACTCATCAGCTTGTAAGACACAGAATTGCTTCTTATTCCCAGCAATCACAAAGATATGTAAAACTTGAAGCGTTTGAATATATTATTCCACCTGCAATTGAATCAAACCCGGAAGTACGAGAAATGTTCGTAAGGGCAATGGCGGAAGATCAAAAGGTATATGATGCCATTTCTGAAAAGCTTGAGGAAGATTATTATTTGAAATACCTCAAAAAAGGGTATAGTGAAAAGAAGGCTAGATCACAAGCGGAAAAATCAGCAGTAGAGGATGCCAGGTTTGTGTTTCCAAATGCTTGTGAGACTAAAATAGTTGTGAGCATGAATGCGAGAAGCTTGCTGAATTTCTTTAATCATCGCTGCTGCAACAGAGCTCAGTGGGAAATTCGTGAACTTGCGACTGAAATGCTTCGAATTGTCAAGCATGTGGCTCCAAGTGTATTTCAAAATAGCGGTCCTAAATGTTTGAACGGTCCATGTCCCGAAGGGAAAATGACCTGTGGCAGTATTGCAGAAGTTAGAGCTTCTTTCGGAGTGTTGTAGATAAAGGAAGGTTTGAATGGAAGATATAATATATGGAAGAAATCCTGTTTTAGAGGCGCTCGAATCAGGTCATGAGATCAACAGAATCATTGTGCTTGAAGGTTCTAAAGACAAGCCGATACAAAAAATAATTGACATATCAAAAGAAAGAAAATACTTGATCCAATATTTGGATCGCAAAAAAATGGATCGAATCACGGATGGTGAAAACCATCAAGGGGTAATTGCTTATGTAGCTCCCTATCATTATCATGAAGTGGAAGATCTTATAGAAATCGCAAAAGCAAAGGGTGAGGAGCCATTTTTGATCATTTGCGATGAAATCACTGATCCTCATAACCTTGGTAGTATCATCAGAACAGCAAATGCTGTAGGTGCTCATGGAGTCATCATTCCCAAGAGAAGAAGTGCTCTCATCAATCAGACTGTTGTAAAGACTTCCTGTGGCGCTGTAGAGTATGTTCCTGTTGCAAAAGTGACCAACATCTCACAGACCATTGAAGAACTAAAAACGTACGGATTATGGATTGTCGGAACAGATATGGGCGCTCAAAATTACTGTGATGCAAAACTTACTGGAAGTATCGGTGTTGTGATAGGCAACGAGGGAAAAGGTATCAGCAGGCTCGTTAAAGAAAAATGCGATTTCATGATATCCCTTCCAATGCTTGGAGAAGTCAGTTCGCTCAATGCGGCTGTGGCAGGTGCTGTTGTTATGTATGAAGTGGTAAGGCAACGTCAGGTAAAAGCGCAACAGAAATAATTTGAGGTTCATTTTTATGTGGTTTGGAACGTAGCTGAAATCACTGGTAAATTAATGAAGTTTGACACTTGATGATGACTTGACGTCAGGTTTGTGAATAATATATAATGATTTTATGACTTGTTTAGAATCCATTTCTAACATTTGGGGAGGACAGCTTTGATGGAGCCAATTGAGACTGCGACATGGTATAATCACGACAGCTTTGATGAAGAAATTGTGGTCGAACTTGCACGTAAAGGTGACCCCAAAGCTCAAGAGCAACTGATCAGAAAGTACAAAAATTTTGTTAGAAGCAAAGCTAGAGCCTATTTTCTTATCGGTGCCGATCGTGAGGACATAGTTCAAGAAGGTATGATTGGTCTTTTCAAAGCAATCAGGGATTTTCAACCGGACAAGGTCACATCATTCAGATCATTTGCAGAACTGTGCATCAAGAGACAAATCATCACTGCCATCAAAACTGCGACGAGACAAAAACATATTCCGCTCAATTCATACGTCTCACTTAATAAGCCCATTTTCGATGAAGAATCGGATAGGACGCTTTATGACCTGATGATGAACAGCAAAGAACTCAATCCGGAGCATCTGATCATCAAACGGGAAGAACTCAGTTTGATTGAGGAAAAAATGGGTGAAGTGCTCAGTGATCTGGAATGGAAAGTTCTCAATGCCTATCTAGAAGGAAAGTCATACAATGAGATTTCCCTTGAAATGGATAAGCATGTCAAGTCAGTTGATAATGCGCTTCAAAGGGTAAAAAAGAAACTTGAGAAATTTTTAGTGAATTTGAACTAGTTTGTTTATAGGCAAGCACATATGTGTTTGTTGAAATATATAAGTTAACAAGGGAGGAAGGAATCCATGGCTAAGCAAAAATTTGAAAGAAACAAGCCACACTGCAATATCGGAACAATCGGTCACGTTGACCACGGTAAAACAACTCTTACTGCTGCGATCACAAAAGTTTTATTCGAGAAATATGGTTTAGGACAAAAAGTAGATTTTGACAACATCGATAAAGCACCGGAAGAGAGAGAAAGAGGAATCACTATCTCTACTGCTCACGTTGAGTATGAAACACCTGCAAGACACTACGCTCACGTAGACTGTCCAGGTCACGCCGACTACGTAAAGAACATGATCACAGGAGCCGCTCAAATGGACGGATCTATCCTTGTTGTTTCCGCAGCTGACGGTCCTATGCCACAAACAAGAGAGCATATCCTTCTTTCAAGACAAGTAGGCGTTCCATACATCGTTGTTTTCTTAAACAAATGTGATATGGTAGACGACGAAGAATTACTTGAGCTTGTAGAAATGGAAGTAAGAGATCTCTTATCTGAGTACGATTTCCCAGGTGATGATACTCCAATCATCAGAGGATCAGCTCTTAAAGCACTTGAAGGCGAGCCGGAGTGGGCTGAGAAAATTATCGAATTATTCGATATCGTAGACTCATACATCCCGCAACCTGAAAGAGCAACAGACAAGCCTTTCTTGATGCCAGTTGAGGACGTATTCTCGATCACAGGTCGTGGTACAGTTGCAACAGGTAGAATTGAAAGAGGAATCGTAAAAGTTCAAGAAGAAGTTGAACTCGTAGGTCTCTCAGAAGCTCCAAGAAAGTTAATAGTAACAGGCGTAGAGATGTTCAAGAAGCTTCTTGATGAAGGTCAAGCAGGCGACAACGTTGGTCTTCTCTTAAGAGGAATCCAAAGAACAGAAATCGAAAGAGGACAAGTTCTTGCAAAGCCAGGAACTATCCACCCACATACAAAGTTCGAAGCACAAGTATACGTTCTTACTAAAGAAGAGGGCGGAAGACATACACCGTTCTTCAAAGGTTACAGACCACAATTCTTCTTTAGAACAACAGACGTAACTGGCTCAATCGACTTACCACCAGGAGTAGAAATGTGTATGCCTGGCGATAACATCGAAATGAACATCGAACTGATCGCTCCAATCGCGGTAGAAGAAGGTTTAAGATTCTCTATCCGTGAAGGCGGTAGAACAGTAGGCGC
>JAIOSU010000022.1 GCA_021107455.1 Clostridiales bacterium
CGCGAGAACCATACCTACGCCCAATGTTTCGTTTCACAAAACATTGTAAACGCGAAAATAGAAAAAAAGATACGAACGCTGCATTATGTTTCCTCAGTAGCCTCTCGAAATATCAACTGAGACGCCAATAAGTTTCCTTCGGAAACTTAACTACGCGAAAATAGAAAAAAGATACGAACGCGAGAGCGTTCGTATCTTTTTTCTATTTTTCATTATCCTTCTTAAGTTGTTCAATAATCTTAACTGCAATTTGCATTGGCACCTCGTCATAACGATCGACTCTCATGCTGAACCAACCTCTTGCCTGTGTCATTGATCTCAAGTCCGTTGCATATTCAAACATTTCAGACTGTGGTGCTTCAGCGATGACTTTTTGATATCCTGATTCATTTGGCTCCATACCAAGAATTCTGCCTCTTCTTCTATTCATATCACCCATGATGTCTCCCATATACTCATCAGGGACATATATCTCAACATGAGCAACAGGTTCAAGCAAAACAGGTTTCGCCTGCTCCATACCTTTTTTGAAAGCGAGGTGAGCAGCCATTTTAAAGGCCATCTCTGATGAGTCGACCGCATGGTATGATCCATCAAGCAACGTCGCTTTGATGTTCACCACTGGACAACCTGCCAGTATTCCTTTATCCAAACATTCAAGCAGACCTTTTTCAACAGCAGGAATATATTGTCTTGGGACTGAACCACCGAAAATCTTTTCTTCAAAAACGAAGTTTTCATTTGAAGGTTCAAATTTCACATGGATATCTCCGTACTGTCCAGCTCCACCTGATTGTTTCTTGTGCTTTCCTTGAACAGTCGCAACTCCTTTGATGGTTTCTCTATAAGCTACTTTTGGTGGCTCAAGGGTGACTTCCACTCCAAAAATGTTTTTGAGTTTACTGGTGATGACCTGAATTTGCATAGTTCCTTGTCCACCGAGCAATGTTTGTTTTGTTTCTTTGTTACGCTCGATTTCAAATGATGGGTCCTCTTCAGTGAGACGATGTAGTGAGGATACAATCTTCTCCTCATCTCCCTTTGCTTTTGGTTCAATTGCCAAATACAGAGCCGGTTTAGGTAGATTCATACTTACATACTGAATCGGGTGGTCTTTATCACATAATGTATCACCAGTTTCAGTATACTGAAGTTTAGCTGTTGCTCCGATATCTCCCGCAGTGACTTTCGCTACTTCAAGTTGCTCTTTTCCTCTCAACAGGAATAAAGAACCCAACTTTTCCTTCTCATCTTTATTGGCATTGATGATCTCCATATCTTTGACTGCAAATCCCGAGTAGACTTTGAAAAGAGAAATCTTTCCAACGAACGGGTCAACAATTGTTTTGAATACAAATGCCGAGAAAGGTTCGCTTTCTTCCACTTTTCTTTCGATTTCCTCATGTGAATCTGGATGTTCACCTTTATATACACCTTCGTTCAACTCTTTTGGAGTCGGGAAATAATCATAAATCATATCCATCAACGTATGGATTCCAATTCTTTTTTCAACAGCACCAACGAGCACTGGTACTATCTCTCCAGCTATGACACCTTTTCTGAGCCCCTCATGAATCTCTTCATTGGTAAATGTTTCTCCCTCAAAATATTTCATCATGAGCTCTTCATCACTCTCTGCAACTGCTTCAATCAACATATCCCGGATTGGCTTGACACGCTGTTCCATTTCAGCCGGAATTTGAGCGTCAACGCATTGTGTGCCATTGAACTCTCTACCAACCAAATCAACCACGTTGACAAAACCTTTGAAATCAGGTCCTTCGCCAATAGGAATGCAAAATGGCGCAATCTTCTTTCCAAATGTATCTTTAAGTTCTTTAAGAACTTTGACGTAATTTACATTGTCTTTGTCCATCTTATTGATAAATATGACTTTTGGCATATTTCTTTTTTCTGTGAAGTTCCAAGCTTTCTCAGTTCCAACCTCAATCCCGGAGGACGCGTCAACCATGATTACAGCACCACCAGCGACTCTTAGAGCGCCAAACACATCACCCACAAAATCAAAGTAACCTGGTGTATCTAGAAAATTGTATTTATGATCTTTCCATTCAATTGGAATCACTGAAGTTCCTATACTGAATTTGCGATTGATTTCTTCTTTATCAAAATCCGAAACGGTATTTCCATCTTCAACTTTTCCCATCCTTGTCGTAACTTTCGTTGTGAACAGCAACGCTTCTGCCAATGTAGTTTTTCCGCTACCTCCATGTCCTAAAAATGCTACGTTACGAATTTTGTCGACTGAATAATTTTTCATAAGTAAAGCTCTCCTCTCGGTTGGATTTGATTGAATATTTGCATTATTTATAATATTCTATAAACTTTTGAAAAATCCTTCTATAAACTCAAAATATTTCTTATTCCTGAACTTACAAAAAAGACGCTTCCACGACTATATACCCATGGAAGCGTCCAACTGCACATTTTAAATTATAGAATTCCTGACATTTTCGTGACTTCGAGACCATTTTCGCTCCATGCATCTATAATCGCATTAAGTCCGATGGAATCACTTGGCATATGTCCCGCCACAATGATGTTTCCGATATTTTGTTCTTTGACAGCTTTGATGACGTCCTCTGGAGCATGCATGGCGACAATAGTACCCACACCAGCATCGAAATATGCCTTATAAACATCTGCGCCTCCATTAGTACCACCTGCAAACAACACTGCAATTTTCCCGGCATAGTCTGACGGTGCGCCACATCTGATCACTGGAGAAGCCAAAGCATTACTGTAGACATCCAGAGTATTGAGCACATCCAAAACATCTTTCAGGGTGGCTTTGTGTTGATCCGACAACTTTTCGTCGAGATACTTTTGTGTGAATCGTTCACCAATAAGATCAGCTGGCATATGGATATTCATAAAAGGCATTTGAAGTAACTTTGCAGCTGATGAAGCTCTGTCATAATTCGAGACGTGATTGCCGATTGAAACCGAATTTTTCTTTTTCTGCAGTGCTTTTTGCGCCTTGTTGATTGGAACTCCGAACTCCACCATCTTGTCCACTTGGATATCCATCACTTCGTGAAATTCTATCACAGCATCATCCGCTTTCGGATGATGACTCACCACAAGGTCAAATCCAAGCTGTCTTCCAAGCATGATTTCGGGAGTGTCCATATCGACTCCAATTAGAACCTTACGGATATTTTCTCCAGGTATGCAGATGGTCGTATCAGACGGCATCTCATCAAGACCAGCCAAATTGAGTGCGATTTCCATTATTTCTTTAGTCGTCATTTCCTTCTCCGATTATATGAATTATCTTACTGGGCAAGCACCGGTGTCACAGCCATCGGTGCCTATATCAAGTTCAATTTCTTCTTTTTCGTATTTGGTAATCAATGACGGTCTGAATGGTTTCATCTGAGAAAAGCGCTTATTGTACTCTTCTTCATCGATTGCCTCATAAGGCATCAATTGATAGAAACTGTCTTCCAGTGGCAAGAATGAAAGTGCCACGGTATCATCCCAATTGTTGTAAACCCATTCTTCAACGAGCTCCCATTCATTTGGTCTGACGTGTACAGTGATTGAGCAGTTATGATCTACATAATGTTCCATGAACATTTTATAGGTCTCAAGTTGCTCCAGTGCAGAAACATCGTACTTGGTCTTACCAAGAGGCGCTTTTTCAGGGAATTCCACAACTTTTGTGGTGCATGTCTCCCACTCTTGACCCACTTCAGGTAAAACAGAGTATCCGAGTTCCTCACAAACTTTAACCAGTGGATCGTGTGAATTGATACGTACACGGCGGATAAAATATGGTGAATGGGAATAATGCACACCACTTGATACACTAGGAAGTTGTGATAATGTGCCCTCAGGCTTCACTGTTGTGACAAGGATCGGAGTTCCGCCACCGAGTTCTGCAGCGTACATTTCCGCTTCTTTCTTTGCTGCGTCACGCATTTGTCTAAGCAGGTTCTTTTGCTCGTCCAGCGTGAGTTTCGTCGCATTGACCATATCTTGCCATCCTGTCAGAGAACATCCGAGCAACTTGTCTCTTTGTTGAACATTGTTCCACATAGGAAGTTCAAGTTCAACGCATGTCATTCTGTAGCTTGAACGTGCGGACATTCTTTGTGCCTTAAGCAGACCTGCAACATCCAGATTCCCCTTTTCATCAACGAATGCAAATACATTCACGGTAGTCAAATTGCATAGCCCTTTATTATCGAGAAGTATCTCTCCACATGGATTGACACCATTGAAATTTGGTCTTCTTTTCGATCCGGCGACTTCATTGACCCAACCTGGCTCTCCGGAATATCTCATTCGCTCTAGTTGCCATTTGATCATTTCACGAGTTGGTTTTTCTTTGTAGTAAATGGAATTGTTGCTCATTTGTCTATGGAGAATTTCATCATTGACGACCCATTTGCCATCTTCCATAGTATAAAGTTTGCTCTTCGCTTCGATGCATTCTTTATCATCGGCATCGACTAGCACGATCTCAGCTGTTCGTCTGACACCACCTACTACAACATTCTCTCCTATGATGTTTGCAATATCAAGACAATCTATAGGTCTCAATTTCACTACTTTTGACTCCACGAGGAATCCAGCTTTCTTGATGACTCTATCTATTTTATGGAACATGTTTTTAAGGCTGGTGTGACCACTTGCGGTTCCACCGAATGTTCTTAACTTTTCACCTTTTGGACGGACATGATCATAATCGATGATCACTGTCTTGATGTTTCTATACTCATTGGTATGAATCAGCTTCAGGAAGAAATCAAGCGACTGAACCCAACCTTCTTTTGAATCTCCAATCGTGATTTTAACTGTATTGTTGTAGAAAAACTCAAGACTTGTGTTATCTTCTCTTTCCGCTCTCGGAAGAGGTGTGTAATCCTTATGGACCACTTCAAAATCTGTTCTGACTTTAGGCAATTGAACAACATCTTCCTTGAGAATTCTGACGCCGACTCCTGATCCTATCATCAACAAATAGAATATATCCTTAAATGCATCAAAGTTGTTGATCACCTGGAAACTGCAATTGTAGTTGGCCATTGGATAATGTTTTGCAACAGCTGTACCACCAACCCAAAATGTTCTTCCTGATAAAAATTGTCTCAAGTGGAAAATGTTATCGAACAATTCTTCCGCTTCAGCTCGGGAAGTTTTTACGATTGAACAGTTGTATTCTACCGCTCTTCTAACGGTTTCCCACCAATATTCTCTTCGTTTTTCGTCGGGTAACCATCTCGAATAGGTTCTATAATAAACAAAATCACCAAGTTGCTTCATAGGTGAGTTCATATGCTTGTACTTACTTATGAAATCGTCTGAGAGCAATCTATGATCTTCTTTTTTTCTAGCCATACGTGTTTTATCTTTTTCATTTCTATAAATGATGTATTTCTTGGCAGCGTCTTTTCTAGGGCTTTCCATTAACAGATCTTCTACCATATCTTGTATTTCGTCCACCGAAATAGGCACGTCTCTACCTTCTGATGCTTCAGTGATTTGTTCCCCAATGGCTTTACATAATGGTTCATCAATTCCCACTATTGTTTCGAGCATCGCTTTTTCAAGTGCTCTAATAATTTTGGAAACTTCAAATTCCACCACTGTGCCGTCTCTTTTTAAGACTTTCATGCGCTACACCCCTCCATTTTGCTTCATTCCTTGACAACACTACATTTAGTGTCTATCTAGTCCAGTACACCTATATATTGTACCACCCACTCATGATTCTGTAAACATTAATTGCTCTTATTTTCGACAAAAAAATAGAGGCGATATGAAAAACACGCCTCTAAATCCACTATATATAGTGCTTAAGTCCTTGTCTGATACAAAATATAGAATTGTTATTTTTTTCCAAGCAGTCTGAACATGTTCTTTTTATAAGCTTCCACGCCCGGTTGATCAAATGGGTTGACTCCGATCATATAACCACTAATTCCACAAGCTTTCATGAAAAAGTATAAGAGTTTTCCCAAATGGTAAGCGTCTTTTTTCTCCATGCTGATCACGAGGTTAGGAACCCTGCCATCCACGTGAGCTTCAAGTGTGCCTTTGAATGCATTATAGTTGACATAGCTCATATTCTTGCCGACGAGATAATTTAGACCATCGAGATCCACTTTTTCAGACTCTATTACAATATCTTTTTCGAATGACTCAACACGTACGACGGTCTCAAAAATATGTCTTGGTCCATCCTGAATCATTTGTCCCATGGAATGCAAGTCCGTTGTGTTGTTCATTTTAGTTGGGAAAAGTCCTTTACCGTCTTTCCCTTCACTTTCACCATAAAGTTGCATCCACCATTCTGCTAGAAACGCCATTGACGGCTCATAGTTGACCAAAACTTCAATGGCTTTGCCTTTGTTGTACTGTACATTTCTGATGAGTGCATACTGATAACATGGATTCTCGTCAATATTTTCAACTGAGTATTCCAACATACCATCTTCAGCACCTGCCATCAAAGCATCAATATCAATCCCAGCTGCTGCTATAGGAAGAAGCCCTACAGGAGTCAATACAGAATATCTGCCACCTACGTTGGCAGGAATGATGAATGTCTCATAGCCTTCTTCAGTTGCAAGTGCTCTAAGTGCACCGCTTTTTTCATCAGTTGTGGCATAGATGCGTTTAACAGCTTCATCGTGTCCGTACTTCTTGATGAGCGCATTTTTTAATACTCTAAAAGCTATTGCAGGTTCTGTAGTTGTACCCGATTTTGAGATTACATTAAGATAAACACTTTGGTCTTCTATCATCTCGAGTAGGTCGTTTAAATATGTTCCACTGATTTGATGACCAGCAAAGTATATCTTTGGTCCTTTTCTCTTTTCTTTAGGGAGTTCATTATAAAATGAATGTGATAAAGCGTCTATGACAGTCTTCGCTCCCAAATATGAACCACCTATACCAATGACAACAAGTACATCCGCTTTTTGTTTAATGTTCTTTGCTGACGCTTTTATACGGGAAAATTCATTTTTATCATAAGTCTTAGGGTAATCCAACCAACCAATATAGTCGTTGCCTGCTCCTGTCCCTTCATGAAGAAGTTTATGTGCAGTCAAAATTTGTGGCTTTAGAAACTCATATTCATGTTCCTTGATCATTGCATTTGAATAGTCGAATTTTAATTTGCTCATTAGAGCCTCCTTTGGATTCAATAATGGATTTTGGCATACATGGCGGCACCGATAATGCCTGCGTCGTTTTTAAGTTTTGCAATTTCCACCTTTGCACAATCGGTCGCTTTGAAGTATTTGAGCGTCTCGAGTTTTGCATTGACCTTATCAATCAGATAATCACCGGCATGTGACAATCCTCCACCTAACACGACAATCTCTGGATCAATGGTACTCACGATATTCATGATGCCAATACTGAGGTAATTTACCAATCGATCGACTACTGCGCAAGCTACTTCATCACCTTTTTGTGCGGAAGTGAAAATAACTTCGCCGTCAATCAGGCTCATATCTCCACCGACCTGATCCATGATCAGTGAATCCATACCATCCTTAAGCAAGTGTTTTGCATAATGAATGATTGCAGTTGATGAGGCAAATGTCTCGAGACAACCATTTCGACCACAGTTACAGGTGTAAAGACTTTCCCCGATAATCATGTGTCCTAGTTCCGAACCGATTCCATGATGTCCTGATACCACTTTGCCATCGATGAGAATGCCTCCACCTACACCGGTGCCAAGTGTCAGCATCACTGCATCCTTATACCGGTCTTTTTGAGCTACGGTAAATTCAGCGACGCCAGCCACTGTTGCATCATTGTCGATGTAAATCGGCAAATCCACTTTTTTATTTAATTTCGCTCGTAGTGGTACGTTGTACCAATTTAAGTTAACACAGACAATCACTTCTCCGGTATGTGGGTCAGCTATTCCAGGAATACCGATTCCAATACCTTTGACAGTGGACTTGGGCTGATCTTCAAGTAAGTTTTCAACTACACCGAAGATCTCATCTATTACTGCGTCACTTCCCCGTTCACGACGGGTTGGAACCGTATATTTTTTAATTATGACACCATCATCATTCACCAGGCCGCCGGCGATATTTGTCCCGCCTAAATCAATACCTATATACACAATATCCTCCATATAATCATTTAATAAAACAATTATACATCAATGCGTTTAATATTCCAAATATCTTTCGCGTACTCTACAATTGTTCTGTCAGAACTGAACTTTCCTGCACCGCAGATATTCATCCAACATTTTTTAGCCCACTCTTTTTGATCCCTATAATCTTGATCCACTCTTGACTGAGCATGAACATAACTGTCAAAATCCTTCAATATGAAGTAATTGTCCGCTTTATGCCATGAAGCATCTTTTAAGAGTGCATCATAGAGTTCTTTGAACATGCCGGTTTCCTCGTCATCAAATGTTCCGTCGATCAAAGTGTCGATAATTTTTTTGAGTCTAGGATGAGATTTGTATATCGCAACAGGGTCATAACTTTCTTTGATGGCTTCAAGTTCTTCAACTTCTGCACCAAAGATATAGTTGTTTTCAAGACCTGCTTCCTCAACGATTTCAACATTTGCTCCATCGAGTGTTCCAATGGTAGGAGTTCCGTTGAGCATAAATTTCATGTTTCCAGTTCCCGACGCTTCTTTTCCTGCGGTTGAAATTTGTTCAGAAAGGTCTGCTGCAGGGAACAACTTCTCAGCATAAGATACTCTGTAATTCGTCACAAACAGAACTTTGATTCTGCCATCAACGTCTTTATCGTCATTTACAAGTTTTGCTATCTCGTTGATGAACTTGATGATGCCTTTTGCCCTGAAATATCCAGGTGCAGACTTTGCACCAAAAATGAAAGTTTTTGGAACAATGTCCTTTTGTGGATTTTCTTTGATGTCAAAGTAGAGATTTAGAATTTGGAAAGCGTTTAAAAGCTGACGTTTGTACTCGTGGAGACGCTTGATTTGTATATCGAATATTGAGTTCGGGTTTAGCTCGACACCTTCAACAGATTTCACATACTCTGCCAATTGTTCTTTCTTTGTTTTCTTAATGGCCAAAAATCTGTCCAAAACCACATCATCATTTATGAACGCTTCAAGTTTTTTTAATTGTGAAAGGTCTTTTCCCCACGACTCATCACCGAGGAGTTCTGTGATGAAACTTGATAATTCTTGATTGGCAAGCATCAACCATCTTCTTTGTGTGATTCCATTGGTTTTGTTTTGGAATCTATCTGGGTACAGCTCATACCAATCTTTAAGTTCCTGCTCTTTCAAGATTTCCGTATGAAGAGCAGCAACTCCGTTAGTGGCATTAGTGCCATGAATTGCGAGGAATGCCATATGAACCATATTATCCTTGATGATTCTCATGTCATGAATCTTCGTTTTATCGTAACCTAGTTCTTTCAATTCTACGACAAAATGTTTGTCGATTTTTTCAATGATCTCATAGATTCTAGGAAGTAATTCTCTGTAAAAACCTACCCACCATTTTTCTAGTGCTTCTTGCAAAATGGTATGATTTGTATAAGAAAATGTTTTTTGAGCAATGCCCCAAGCCTTTTTGAATGAGATATGCTCCTCATCCACCAGAATTCTGATCAGCTCGGGAATAGCAACAACAGGGTGTGTATCGTTAAGTTGAATCGCAAGATAATCAGGGAATTTTTCGAAATGTTTGCCATGTTCTTTTTTAAACTTTCGAACTAATTCCTGGAGTGA
>JAIOSU010000110.1 GCA_021107455.1 Clostridiales bacterium
AACCAGTGACATTTGAACCTTGTTTGTCTCATTATGAGAAATTTTAGATATTTTATGTCTCAAAAAGAGAAAATTCTCAAATTGAGACTTATTTCCCCAAAAAAAAGACGCATACGCGCCAAAGGTGATGGTAATCCATTTATGGCGGGATGGTTTACCGAGGAATTTAAAGGGATATTTCTGCCATACCCCCTACCACGGGGGATATGATTTATTGTAGCATGTCTAGTTTCAAATTACAAGTGTGTATGATAAAATAGTATTACGGAAATTGAGGAGGTTGAAATGGAGAGAAAAGAAGTTTCTTTGGTATTTTCAAATGGATTTAATGGCGAGCTTATTGCTCCTAACGGAACCTGTAGGATTGGAGCGGAGAAAGATACGCTTGCACCTTACGATATGCTCTTTGGAGCACTTGCGGGATGTCTTTATTCAACTTTTTTGGATGTCGCCGAGAAAAAAAGAATTCATTATGATCGCGTCGAAATGGTGGTCACTGGAGAAAAGAGAGATGAGATTCCTGCAACACTGAAATGGGTCAACGTGAAAGCTGTAGTTTATAATGCTGAGAAAGAACTTGGATTAGAACAGTCTTTTAAACTTGCTACGGAATATTGCTCAATCTATGAAACGATTTCCAAGGTAGCTGAAATGTCTTATGAGATTCACTTTGAATATGAGAAATGATTAGAGGCTAATATGTCATTCAATATCAACCCTAACAAAACGATAAAAACAGGCTTTGAGGGACCAAGTTCCAATTATCAGACGACCCAAAACAGGTTCAATCAGATTTTGGAGGAAAAACTTGGTGTATCGAAAACCGGCAAAATAAGTTCGGCTCATTCTTCAAGAGTATTAAGCGGCGATCTGAGAGCACCAAGTGGAGCGACTGCTGGTGAAATCGATCTCAAACTCAAAGGCACTGCGATGGAAGGCCTTGGTAAGTCCTTTGTAGAGGCGGAGCAGAAATACGGGGTCAATGCGCTCTTTTTGACCAGTCTGGCCATACATGAGTCAGCATATGGCACGAGCAAAATTGCGAAGGATAAGAACAATCTTTTTGGTTTTGCGGCATATGACGGATCACCATATTCCAGTGCGAGAACATTTACGACGAAAGAACAGGGCATTGACCACGTCGCATCGTATCTATCTGAAAACTATCTGACTGAGGGTGCGAAATATTTTGGCGGCGCCACTGTGGAAGGGGTAGGGAAACGGTACGCGACGGATCCGAACTGGGCTAACGCCATCAGACAGATTATGGACAAACTAATGCAAAAATAGGAGGGGTCACCATGTCAAAAGTATACTTTAAACGTGTTCAGGATAAGGACTATAAAAAATTAAGTGAGGCTGCCAAAGAGCTTTTCGAAATCCTCGTAAAAGAGGATGGTCACGAGTTTTCAAAAGTGGTACCCATCAAAGTGCATTTCGGTGAAAAGGGCAATGACACTTATGTACCTTCCGATTGCTATTTAGGGGTCATTGACTCTCTAAAATCAAGAGGTGTGGATTCCGCATACATCGAGACCAACGTCCTTTATAGAGGTGCAAGAACTACAGCTGAGAGCCACAAGGCTATTGCAAAAGATCATGGATTCACCCAGCTTCCTGTAATCATAGCCGATGGCGAATACGGCGACAGTTACACGGAAGTGGAAATCAATAAAACATATTTTAAATCATGTAAAATCGGAAAGGCGTTCGATGACTATGATCAATTTGTTGTCATGAGCCATTTCAAAGGACACGGCTCAGCGGGTTTCGGCGGAGCGCTCAAACAACTTGCCATGGGATTCGGATCAAGAGGTGGCAAATTGGCTCAGCATTCAGGCATCAGCCCTGTGGTCAATCCAAAGAGATGTATTGCATGCGGTCTATGTGTCGACAAATGTGATGTGGATGCCATAACAATGGATGATGTAGCCTTCATTCACTCTGACAAATGTGTCGGTTGTGCGGGCTGTATCGCTGTATGTCCAGTTGGTGCAATCACCAATGACTGGAGTGAGAATGATTTCAAAGAAAAAATTGCCGAATACGCCTATGCGGCTCAACTTGGAAAAGACAATATCTATGTCACTTATCTCATCAATGTGACCAAAGAATGTGATTGCAATGGACAACACATGGATCTCATCGCAAATGACATAGGTGTCTATGTTTCAAAAGATCCGGTGGCGATTGACACAGCATGTCTAGATATGCTCCAAAATGAGCATGGTGAGAAACTCTTTGAAGACGGACGTGAGTCTATTGTTCATGCCCTTAAAATAGGATTCGGTTCGGATCAATATGAATTGGTGGAAATCTAATGAAAATCACAATCATCACAGTCGGAAAAATCAAAGAAAAGCATTTTACTGCTGCGATTGATGAATATGCCAAGCGGCTTACAAAATACTGCAATATGACGATGATCGAGGTGCCTGATGAAAAGGCACCCGAAAATCTGAGCGATAAGGAAATGATTCAGGTCAAAGACAAGGAAGGCGAACGCATCTTGTCGAAGGTCAAGGATACCCAGTATGTCATCACGCTTGAGATCAAAGGAAAACAATCCACTTCTGAGGAGTTCTCAGAACAATTGTCTTTGCTTGGGCTCAGTGGTCAGTCGGACATCGTCTTCATCATAGGAGGGAGCCTTGGACTATCGGATCTAGTCATTAAAAGATCAAACCATGCATTATCTTTTTCAAAGATGACTTTCCCGCATCAACTTATGAAAGTTGTTTTGTTGGAACAGATTTATCGTGCGTTTAGGATTCAGAAGAATGAACCTTATCACAAGTGATTATATTAAACCCTGATTTCAAAATCTGAGATTGGGGTTTTGCATTTTTTAGATGAATCTTGCTAATAGTATTAAAAAGTATTAGAATAGTATTAGAACGTATTAGAATGAAATAAGAATAAGGATGAACATATGAAACTTATTGAAGGCATGAATGTTGAATTTAAAAAACTGTATACAAAAGATGCAATTAAAACGATTATTGCATTTGCAAATTCTAGCGGGGGAAAACTTTATATCGGTGTAGACGATAATGGTAAAGTGATAGGGCTTGAAAATCCTGATACAGAATTGCTTATGATTACAAATTCTATTAGGGATTCTGTAAAACCTGATGTTACAATGTTCACCTCAAGCAAAATAGAACGGGTTGATCATCAGCAGATTATTGTCTTCGAAGTGCAAAAGGGAACGGCATCACCTTACTACTTGTCAGAAAAAGGTATTCGACCTTCGGGTGTCTATGTGAGACAAGGCGCATCATCGGTACCAGCAACAGATGCAGCGATCATTAGAATGATAAGAGATTCTGATGGTGATAATTATGAGGAGTGTCGATCATTAAATCAAGAACTTGAATTTAAAACTTTAAAAAATGCGTTTGAAGAAGCAAATGTATTACTTGAAGAATCACAAATGAAAACATTACAAGTCATTGATGAGGATGGTCTTTATACAAACTTAGGACTTTTGTTATCAGAACAGTGCCAGCATACGATTAAAATCGCAGTTTTTGAAGGAACGACTAAGGAATTGTTCAAGGATAGATATGAATTTTCGGGTTCTGTTATTAGTCAAATGAAAGAGGCTTATAATTTTTTAGATAGATATAATCGAACGCAATCTGAAATCATTGGCTTAAAAAGGACTGATAAAAGAGATTATCCAGAAGTGGCTATTAGAGAAACCTTACTTAATTCGATTGTGCACAAAGATTATGCGTTTAGTGGGAGTACACTAATTAGTGTGTTTGAGGACCGAATTGAGTTCGTTACAATCGGTGGATTGGTGCGTGGAATGAGCGAAGATGACATTCTCCTGGGTGTTTCTATTTTGAGAAATAAAAATCTAGCCAATATATTATATAGATTAAAATGGATTGAAGCGTATGGAACTGGAATTCAAAAAACAATTGAAAGCTACGCGATGGTTTCAGTGAAACCAACAATTAATATTTCAAGTAATGCATTTAAAATCACTTTACCGAATACATCAATTTCAAAAAAAGAGAATGTCGTGAAATTTGCTCTCAACGAAAGTGAAGAAAAAATTCTCATGATGTTCGATAGAAGAGATCGGATTATAAGAAAAGATGTTGAGTTTGAACTCGCTATTTCTCAACCGATGGCAGTAAAATTATTAAAGAGTCTACTGGATAAGGAAGTTGTTATAAGGAAAGGGCAAGGGAAAAATGTATATTATATTCGTAAGGAGTAATTGTAAAAATCACATCAAATCTATTATGTTTTAACTTGTTACGGTGAACCTTAGCACAAATAATCTAAACAAAACTACGTATCAGAGAACGGATACGTAGTTTTTAATTGCATATTAAAATTGTTTATGATATTCTATCGGTAGAATAAAAATCTACCGGAAGAGAGGTGATCATTATATGTATGTTATTGGTGAAGATAAGTTTACAGAGTACAAGCGTGAATATACAAAGACATTTCTAAAGACTGTAAGTGCTTATGCCAATTTTCACAACGGTGTTATTATTTTTGGTTTGGATGATCAACACGGAGTCATTGGTATAGGGGATACTGACAACTTGAGGCTAGCTATAGAACACGGAATCAATGATTCAATTGAACCGACACCATATTATGAAATTGAAATAGAGACTATAGATTCCAAAAAGATATTGGTTCTATCTGTGTTTAAGGGAGAACATACACCATATTATTGTAGCGGAAAAGCTTATAATAGGTTTGATACTTCAACTGTCCAGGTGGATAGAAATACTTTGTCTGAACTTATTTTGAGTGGTAGAAATATCTGCTTTGATGAGCAAGAGAGTGATATAGATGATTTGTCGTTCAATTTTTTATTGTCTAGATTGAACAAGGCTATAGGAGTTAAAAATATTTCTGAGGATTTGTTAAGAACTTTGTTGTTAAAAAAAATGAACAAATATACGAATGCAGCAATTCTGTTCTCAGACTTTAATCCAATGAAATCTGCAATTGTCCATTTGATAGCGTATGAAGATGATTCTGTCGGTAGAATTGTTGATAGGGATATATTAGAAGAAATTTCAATTATCGAACAGTACGAGCGATGTATTCAATTTTATAGGAAACACCTAAATATCGGCGAGATTATTGAAGGACCTTATAGAGAAACGGTCGAAGAAATTCCAATGGTTGCATTTAGAGAAGCTATAACAAATGCATTGGCTCATAGAGATTATTCACGAGATGTAGCGATAAGGGTTGAGATTTTCAGTAATCGAATTGAGATCGTTTCTCCCGGTTCACTACCGGTAGGATTGTCGGTAGATGAATTTGAAAATGGTAGCATTTCACTGATTAGGAACCGTATAATAGCTGATTTATTTAGAAGATTAAATCTCGTTGAGAAGTTTGGTACTGGTATAAGGCGGATTAAAGAGTATTACAAGGATTATCAAATCAAACCGGTTTTTTGTGTTAAAGAGAACAGCGTAGCTGTTATTCTTCCAAAATTCAAAGCGTTGGAAATAAATCGTGTGATGGAAAGCAAGCAAGAACTTCCAACTGATGAGAGAGAAAAAAAGATATACGAAATGTTGATGGAAAATAATTCACTTACAAGAATTGAGATTGAAAAAGCACTGAATCTGGGAAGGTCACAGACAGGAGATATTTTAAAAGCAATGAAAGAAAAGAGTTATATTGTCAAACTTGGCAATGGAAGAACTACAAAATATAGCATTAATTCAAAGAAAAACGTTCGGTAGAATAGAAAACTACCGGAAGGAGGTATCATGAATACTTATATTGCATTACTTAGAGGAATTAATGTAGGCGGTAACACCAGTTTTCCAATGGCAGACCTTCGGGCGCTCTGCAATGAAATAGGACTAGAAGATGTTCGAACCCATATTCAAAGCGGCAATGTCGTTTTTCGAAGTGATCGCTCAGAAAAAGAGTTGATTGAAAAGCTGGAGCAAGCCATCGAAATGAAGAAACAAAAAAATATTCCAGTGGTTCTACGAACGTTAGAAGAACTGGAACTTGTCATTAAAAGTAACCCGTTCCCAGATGGAATCCCATCACAAGTCGGAGTCATGTTTTTCGTGGATCCTCTCCCAAAAGATTTTTTAGAGGGGGTTAATCTCACAGGTCCAGAAGAAGTTGTATTAAGAGAGAGAGAAATCTTTATCCATTATCCAAATGGCATGGGACGTTCTAAGCTAAAACTTCCAATGTCACATATAGGTACCGTTCGAAACATAAATACAATAAGCAAACTATATGCCTTGAGTCTTAGAGAGCTTGAAATAGATGAAACTGCTAATCGGAAGTAAGTATAAGTAAAATGCGTATGGAATAAATCCTACACTGCTTACATTCATTGTGGTGGTTGGCACGAAAGCTGCCAGGTTCCACGGTATGAGTGCCGAAAGGACTATACCGGTGTTTTCTAAATCCAGGGCAAGCTTATATTGATCAAGCCCCTTTTCCTTATAGGGTCTTGACATGAGTTGGTTGGTCAAAACGACTGAGATGGTCTGGCTACATCCAAAAGCGGCGGTCAAAATACTCATACCGGCTGTGTAGGAGAAAAGTTCACTTCTTGAGCGCGCCTTGACAAGAAGATCTTCCACAGTCTTGAGCATACCGGTGCCTTCAAAAATTCCCGCCAAAGCGCAAGATATCAAAATCACGACTGAGGGTTTCCACATTGATAGGATGCCTCCACCTTGAATGATAGTGTAGAGTGGATTTTCGGGTTCCATGCGAAATCCCAGGAACAAAAACCTGGTGATCTCAGAAAGGCTGTAATGTTGAACGGTAAAACTGATGATGGCAGCTGAGATGATGCTAAGTAGCATGGACAGTTTAACATTGACTTTAAATATTGAGAAAACAATGATGATCATCGATGGTACCAGTACTATCAGGTTTGTGTTGAAAAATTCCAATATATCAGCATCGATACTGCTGCCCACAAAGCTTAAAGGTTGGTTGATGGAAATAAGTGCGTATAGAATGAATGATAATACAAAAGGTATTATAGATGATTTTAGCATGTTACGAATATTGGTATAACGTTTGGTTCCAGTTATATTGGCAACCAAATGAGCGCTGGATGACATTGGGGAACAACGATCGCCAAAATAGGCACCTGCGATGATCGCACCAGCGGCAATGTTCGTATTGACATTGCCACCTTTTGCCAGTACAATCAATGCCAATCCGACTGTTCCGGCTGTTCCGAGGGATGTACCGAGGAGCAAGGATACAGCTGCACTGATGAGGAATGCATATAGAATGAAAAGTTTGGGATTCATGAACTGGATGCCATAATAAACAATTACAGGAACAGTCCCAGCAGCCATCCAAATTGCTGTGAGAGCACCTATCAATACTAGAATTTTGAGGACGACAAAAGCTTTCTTTCCACCAATATATGACATGGTCAAGATTTCTTTGATCGGGAAACCTCTCTTCCACGCAATATACATAAAAATGATCAATCCTATCAACAAAGGAAAACCTAAAAAAATGCCTGTAAATATTGAGATTATTAGTATAAAAAACGTCATCGCCATGCCAATCATTATATCCATATTAAATGCTCCTAAATGACAAAAATATTTGTTAATTGTCATGTTATTATGATAATATAAATTCAGACATCGGACAAACAAATTGTTGAGAAAGGATTGACCAGGCTATGAATATTCTAAAGGAAGCAATAGTATCAAATTCGGACATGATCAAGAATTACAAAACCAGTAGGGAAAAAGCTGAAGATTTTGGTAAGATATTCATTTTCAAAAACAATCAACCTGATGCGGTGTTGCTTTCAATCAGTGAATATGAGAAAATTTCTGAATTGATTGAGTATCTGGATGGTTTAGATGATAGTGATCTTGCAAAGATTATAGAATCCATTAAGGAAAGTAATGACTAGAAGAAATGTACATACCAACACTTACATAGAGGATGATAAAGGTTTGCACCCGGTTCTTCATCTACTGTGCGAATAGTAAAAGGCAGGAACTCTCTGCCTTTTTTTATTTGATGACACACTTGGTACCATCATGGTAAACTGTAATCTGAAAAGCACATAGTGAAAGGAAAGATTATGGTTACAAAATGCAAAATTTGCGGATTTGAGACGAGATTGACTGAAGTGAAGAGAGATCAGACTAGGTACCATTATTGTGATCGATGTGAGTACATATCGAAAGATTCAAGTTGTCATGTCTCAGAAGATCAGGAGTTTGTGATCTACGACCGCCACACCAACTCAATAGAAGATGAATCTTATGTCACCTACTTCAGAAACTTCATTAACAATACCATTCTTAAGTTTGAGTCTGAAGGTAAAAAAGGACTGGATTTTGGAAGCGGTCCTGAGCCAGTACTCTCGGAGTTGCTTAAGCGGGACTACGGTTATGATATGGATATTTACGATAAATTTTATGCGCCTGATAGAATTTATGAAGGCAAAACCTATGATTTGGTGACGTCCACGGAAGTCGTGGAGCATTTGGATGATCCTATAGAATACTTCAAGTTGTTCAGGAGTTTGCTGACAAAGGATGGTATTTTGGCAATCATGACCCAGTTTCATCCGAGAGATGATTCCAAATTTGAAGGGTGGCATTATAGACGTGATGAAAGCCATATCTCATTTTTCACACCTGAAACGATCAAATGGATTGCTGGAATCGTAGGGCTGGAAGTGGTATTTATGGACCATCATAAAAATATCACACTCAAACTCAAAAGTGAGGAAGAAGATAAAATGGAACTTATAAAGAGTTATACCCATGATGATATTGTAGATAGCGAGCTTACAAGTATCCACAAGAGAATCACCGCACGCGGAATCATCATGAATGGGGATGAGATTCTGATGATCTACACCAAGAGGTATAACGATTACAGCTTTCCTGGTGGTGGGGTGGATCCCGATGAGGCTATCGAAGAAGGTCTTTTAAGGGAGCTCACGGAAGAGACTGGTGCACAGAACGTTAAAATCATAGGTGCTTTTGGCAGGGTGGAGGAACTCAGGCCGATCCATTATCCTGAATACGATGCCATGCACCAGACGTCATATTTTTATACTTGCTCAGCAGATCGATCGCTTGGAGTGGCTAATCCTGAAGCTTATGAAATTCAAAACGGTTCTGAACCGGTTTGGGTGAAGCTTGTGGATGCGATTGAACATAACAAAAAGGTCATTGAGCAAAATGACCCAAGTATCGGTTTTTCTATTCACAGGGAAACTATGGTACTGGAGAGAATTATTGAAAAGCAAAGATGGTGCGAGTGCACGAAAAAATACTGCAATCCCTAGGGAATGCAGTATTTTCTTATATAAACTTAATATTCATATCTTCCTACGATTCTGTATCCTTCGGGAATTTCATAGTCTGCCATGAAATTCGATAAATTCCAGCTGCCTTTGATCCCAACGTCATGTAGACCTACTTCAAAATAGAACATTGCAA
>JAIOSU010000154.1 GCA_021107455.1 Clostridiales bacterium
CCAGAGGTTAAAAAAGCTGGTGGCGTGTATTACACGCCTCAGTATATTGTTGATTATATTGTCAGGAACACGGTTGGTAAACTGGTGGAGGGGAAGACGCCTAAAGAGATTGCAGAGATAACGATACTGGACCCTGCATGCGGCTCAGGAAGTTTTCTTATTGGTGCATACACGTATCTTTTACAGTATCACCTGGACTGGTACATGAAGAACAAGCCGAAGAAGCACAAGAAGGCTGTTTTTCAGGTCAGGGAGAACGAATGGTATCTGACAACGGCTGAGAAGAAGAGGATTCTTCTGAACAACATTTATGGTGTTGATATTGACTCGCAGGCGGTTGAGGTTACGAAGCTGAGTTTGCAGTTGAAGGTGCTTGAGAATGAAAGCAGGGAGGGCATTGACCAACAGGTGAAATTGGGGATGGAGGGTGTGCTTCCGAATCTAGGGGGGAATATCAAGTGTGGGAATTCGCTTATAGGGCCGGATTTTTACGATGCGGGGCAGGTGAGACTTTTTGATGAGGATGAGATGCGGCGGGTCAATGTGTTTGACTGGGCTGATGAGGTGAAGGGGTTCGGGGAGATTATGAGTGGGGGTGGGTTCGATTGTGTGATTGGGAATCCGCCGTATGTTGATATCAAAAATTTACCAGATACAGATGTAGAATACTTATTTGCAACATACCCCTCAACGAACAACAGGATCAACCTATTCGCGGCATTTATTGAGAGGGCACTTGAACTTATCCAATCCTCATGTTTTCGTTTTTCGATGATTGTTCCAACTGCACTCCTTACTCAAAGTTCCTATCGTGTGTTACGTCGTAAGATTGCTGATAATTACCAAATAGATAGTGTGACCCGTTTGCCGAATGAATCGTTCGGTACGGCTGCGGGTGATGTGAAGGTTGACACTGTGATTGCTGTGATTAAAGAAAGAGATCCTGCAAAAACATCTGTAGAAGTTATTGGCTATTCAGGATACGATAGAATTTCGGAAATTAATCCGGCAACAGCGCAAGTCTGTGGCAATATTCAGCAAGCGTTTTGGGCTAAATCCGAAGATTGTATTTGGTCGGTTAATACCACAGAGGTCGATGAAGCAATATTGCAAAAATGCAGCTTTAATGCAGTGCCACTTGAAGAGTGCGCTGAAGTTTCACTGGGGCTTACTCCGTATGACAAATACAAGGGTCACGCTCCAGAGCAGATAAAAAACAAAGTATTTCATGCCAACTTTAGAAAGGACGAGACTTTCAAGAGGCTTTTAGCAGGAAATGATGTGATGCGTTACTTGGTTCGTTGGAATGGAGAGCAGTGGATCAGTTATGGGCCGTGGCTTGGTGCACCACGAGAGCAGAGATTCTTTACCAAAAAACGCATTATCGTTAAACAGATAATCGATTGGACATCAAAACGAATTTGGGCAAGCATTACAGATGAAGAGCTGTACAACACACAGAACGCCTTCAATCTTCTACCAAAGCCATGTTGGAGTCACGAATACTTGCTTGGAATTCTTAATAGCCATCTTATGACATTCTATCATCGCAAGAAGTTTCTCGATGAGTTCAAGATGCGATTTCAGAAGATACTCATAAAGGATTGTCGTCGCCTCCCAATCCGCACCATAGACTTCACAAACACAGATGAAAAAACTCAGCACGATAAACTTGTAGCTTTGGTGGATAACATGCTTGAGCTGCAGAAGAAATACCACGAGGCGAGAATGGAACGAGATAAAGAGATTTATGAGCGGCAGATAAAACTTGTTGATGCGCAGATTGACAGGCTGGTTTATGATTTGTATGGGCTGACGGAGGAGGAAATAAATGTGGTGGAGGGAGACAAATGACAGATATGCACTCAAAAGTACACAAAATGAAAAGTTGGTTTAAGACTAATCTATTTTGGATTTTGTTGAGTTTACTGATGTTATCCATTTTATCAATTTTTAGCCCCTTTTCTCAAGCAAATCTTGCAAATTATATTATTCCTAAAATAGCAGAAGTATCAGTGAGTGCATTTTTAACTACCAATGCTACTTTTATTGCGACCATCTTAGCAATTTTTTTTTCAATCTCTTTATTCACGATACAACATGCAGCAAATAACTATACACCTAGTTTGCTAGGTGATTTTAAAACCGATAAGAAAACGTGGTTTGTTTTTTTCTTATTTTCTGCTAGTGTTGTCTTTAATCTGTTGTCTTTAATCTTTAATTGGAGTTTAAGAAGTGTGTGCACAAGTATTGTTTTATTAGGTTTTTGTTTTATCTTTTTAGGATTCCAATTTATCCATACTATTAATTTAATAGACCCATTAGAAGTAATAAAAAGGATTAAAGATAAAGCCATAAAGAACATCACCCGATTTCCAAAAAAGCTGCAAAAATCAATTAAGGCTGTAAAAACCAGAAATGAATTTGAGCAATCGTTTGTTAAGTCCGAATTGTACAAAGAAGTCTGGTTCCATGGTAATGAATCGCTACATGAAGAGAATAAAAAATATATACTGCAATTGACGGACATTATCCAGAAATCAACATTACAGAGAGAGTATGAAACTTGTGTTGCTGGTTTTAATGCTATAGCTGATATTGCAGAAGAATATATTTCTATAAGGCAAAATGATGTAACACCCGAGGACAAGTTTTTACAGCATATTTATGAGAAATTGGAAGCAATATCTGAAATAGCGTTTAGAAATGAGGATGTTTCTTTATTACAAGAAATAATAAAAGCGTTTGAAAAAATAGGATGTGCCACAACTAAAATTGAGGTTTTTTCTTCGGCAACCGGTTTAAATCAAATAACTGATTTATCTGGTTATTATATTCACCGGATAGGATTAAAATCAATTAAAGAAGAGTTGTGGGATGTGTCGGCTCAGTCTGTTAGGTCGCTTGGGAAAGTAGGTGTCAGTGCATCTCAAAAAAATCTGTGGGATAATGTTGCGATAACATCTGATAAGATATGTGAAATTGGAGTTAATTCCGCTTCAATAAAAAAAGAATGGTTTACAGTACACATATCGAATGGCGAGCTTGCAAGATTAGCAATCTACACCATTCCCGACACACCATTCTATTATGATGCAATAGTCCCAATAATTGAAAATATTGAAAAACTTAGCGTTAAATCTATTGAAAATATAAAAAGTAATACGGTAGTTACGGTAAGTCCAATAATAGGTCCAGCATCGGACGTTTCTGCAAAAGAAATGGTAAAAGCTGCACTTAATGTCAAAAATAAAGAATACCCGGTAAATGAAACTCATCCGAGTGAAAAATATGCAAAAGATATTATATCAAAGATTATTGATACCCTTCGAGCTATTGGCGTTAGCGCTGCAGAAACTCAATCCCGGACAGTTTTAGATTATACAAATGATACCCTTAGAGATATTGGATTAATCTGCATTGGTGAGAAATTCGTTACTTTTAAAGAAAATCTGGAAGAAGAGTTGATTAATCTTGTAAACTCTGTAAGAGTAATTTATACGGCATGTGAAGCTTTTTCTTCTTCATCAAACTCAAAAATTTCCGAATCTTTAGCCATATTGGGAATTCACTGTGTTGAAAATAAACTTGAAAAAATAACATCCAACATAATTTCAGATCTGCTTAATATAGCTATTCACACCATGAAATTTGATAAATCTGAGGCTCATATAATTGCAAGCAAGATTGGTTTGATCGGGGTTTTTGGTACGGAAAGGAATAACGATGTTATTGTAGAGAAATGTCTTGCGACACTGATTAAATTTGACAAAGAATATGTAAAGTCCTGTCCTGAGCATAAACATCAACTACATTTGAAAAGGTTAGAAAGAGAATATAAACACTTCAAAGAGATGAGAGGTAATCGATCTGATTATGATGGAATTTTTTCAATAATTTCTGATGAAAACTTACAAAAGTTCAAAAGTTTATATAATGAGATGAAATCAAATGAGGTTTGAATTATGCACGCAGTACGTGTGAGGGATAGGGTAAATTAATGAGTGAAAATTAAAAAACTGATTTACGACCCGCATCACCCAACAGAAGATAAAACACATGCGATAACATGACTGCAATCCACTCCGCATCCGAAAAACCCACTGCTTCAGCAAACACGCCATAGTTTACGACATGAAAACAATTGCATCCGCAATCAACCCCCAACACCACCGCGACAGTCGCACAATCAAACCAGACAAATCAGGTAAAAACCAATGGAAACCGTAACGATGGAAGCAAGATAAACTCTCAAACTGCTTGAGGAGCTATAGACGAAATCAATAGACAATGGATAAAAGACGAAGAGATCATCCGGTAAGTCCCACATCAAAAAAGCTTAAACATACCTAATATCGAACATAAATCCATACAAGGAGGATAACTAAAATGCAAACCGCAACAAAAGCTATCGAAACAACGGGAACGATTGACGCCCAGCAACATCTCGTTCTGGACGAAACGCTGTCTATCACCGGACCGACTCGTGTCCGGGTAATCATCCTGGTGCCTGAAGAATCCGACATAAATGAGACTGAATGGCTCCAGGCAGCAGCCGCTAATCCTGCCTTCTATTTCCTGAAAGATATTGAAGAGGACATCTACACACTTTCCGACGGGAGACCGTTCTATGATGAAGGGTAAAATCGTCTTGGTGCCTTTTCCGTTCGATGATCTTTCGACAAGTAAAGTACGACCCGCAGTCTGCCTGACAGATCCCGTCGGTCCACATCGCCATGTTATTATGGCTTTTATCAGCAGCCGGATGTCAATCGATCAACTGGAAACGGATTTGATACTAAATTCAGGGCATGCAGACTTTGCCATGACCGGGTTACTAGTGACATCCACGCTCCGGCTGCACCGTCTGATGACGGTCACGACTGCACTTATCAGGCGGGAATTGGGAGAATTATCGCCC
>JAIOSU010000223.1 GCA_021107455.1 Clostridiales bacterium
CCGATTTTACCAATCGGACCTTTTTTTTGTGTTTTTGCTGTCTTAACAACCTCAACCGTATCGTCATATGCCTTGAGTTTATCCAGCGCTTTTTCTTTAGAGGATATTCTACTGAATATTCCAAGCAAAAAAAGCAATAAACTGAAGAATAGAGTGATTGCCGCTATGATCTTCATAATATTACCACCTTTTATAATTCAAAGAGGTGACCTGGCACATGTATGCCATGCTCCCTTAAAGTTTTCAAACAAGTTGGCATGATTCCGGTAAACTGGAAATCACCAATGACTTTTCCTTTTGAATCGACACCTTTTTGCTCATATCTGTATATGTCCTGTAGTATGATCACATCTCCCTCCATTCCGAGAACTTCGGTAATATGGGTGATCCGTCTGCTTCCATCTTGAAGTCTCGCTTGCTGCACAATCAAGTTTACTGCGGATGAGATCTGGTCTCTTATCGCTTTTACAGGTAAGTTCATTCCCGACATCAACACCATCGTCTCAAGTCTGGAGAGCATATCTCTTGGAGAGTTGGCGTGACCTGTTGTCAATGAACCGTCATGACCAGTGTTCATGGCTTGAAGCATATCCAGTGCCTCGCCGGAACGTACCTCACCGACAACTATCCTGTCAGGGCGCATACGCAAACTGTTCTTTACAAGATCCCTGATGGTGACTTCACCTTTTCCTTCTATATTAGGGGGTCTAGTCTCAAGTCTCACCACATGTGGTTGTGGCAATTGAAGCTCCGCTGCGTCCTCTATGGTGACAATCCGATCATCTGCTGGAATAAATGAAGATAGAACGTTGAGAGTAGTGGTTTTACCACTGCCCGTACCTCCTGAGACCACAACATTGAGCCTACCTTCAACACATGCTCTTAAAAATTCGGCCATTTTGGAATTGAGTGTTCCAAAACCCACCAAGTCGCTGATTTTAAAAGGATCCTCAGCAAACTTTCTAATGGTGAGTGTCGGCCCGTCAATAGCCAGTGGCGGGATAATTGCATTTACACGGGATCCATTGGCAAGTCTGGCATCCACCATTGGAGAACTTTCATCCACACGCCTTCCAATCGAGGATACAATTTTTTTGATGACGTGCATGATATGATTGTTGTCCTTAAATCTTGCATCAGATTTTACCAGTTTTCCATTCATCTCTACATAGATGCGGTCTGGACCATTCACCATAATTTCAGTAACATTGCTATCTTGTAGCAACACCGTAATCGGACCGAATCCGACGATCTCATCTGTAAGTTCCTCAAGAATCCTCTTCTTTTGATTTGGAGTCATGTTGAGTGATTCTTTTTCTATGTTAGCAAGTAAAATTGTTCTTAGATCATTTTTAAACGTTTCGTTTGAGTCACTGATCTCATTGAAATCGATATTGAGTTCTTGAATGACCTGATACTGAATCTTCATTTTAAGGTCAGTGTAAGGGTCCCGCTCTCTTTCTGTAGGATTGGTTGTCTTTCTTTCGGTTTGTTGTTCTTCCAGTCTTTTCTTTAATGACATGTTACCACCTCTTATTCTGTCAGCAATGCGTCACAAAGTGCCTTTAAAGGTTTTTTGAGACTGTTTTTAGTTAAAGCAAACGGTATACCGGTATTGATGGCGTTTCTAACCAATTTGGAATCTTCGGGAACAAAACCCAAGATTTCATATTCAAACGCTTTTTGCACGTTGCCTTTTGAGATTCCGAACCTGTCATCTGACATATTAATCAGAAGTTTGATTTTACTATAATCATAATTGAGGGTTTGCATGACTTTGAGACATACCTTGGTGTTTTTTATGCCAGTAACTTCTTGGTTGGACACGATGACCACCTTTTCTGAGAGGTCCAATGCAGCGAGCGTCACTTCATCAAAGTTTACACCTGTATCTATGATTATGATCTCATAATGTCTCTTAGCAAGTTCCAAAAATTTATGTACGCGATCTTTTGAGATATATTCCGCAGATTCAGGGTCTTTGGGGGCAAACAAAAAATCAAGCCCTTCTGCATATGAGAACAGGTAAGAAGACACATCCGCAAACTCTTCAATAGGACTGTCATCCATAAGTTCCTTGATGGTGGTTTCATTTTGCCTGTTCATCATGAGTGCAATATCTCCAAAACGGAGATCGAGATCGACAATCAGCACTTTCTTATCAAACATCTCATGAAATGTGATGCCTGCGTTGAGTGCAACCGAAGTGTTTCCGACACCGCCTTTGGCACTGAAAAAACTGATGATTTTGGCGTCATACACCTTCTCATTGGAAACACTTACTGGAGTGAGCAATTTAGCACGTTCAAAAGTGGTTTCTATGGTCTCAATAAGTTCCACCATATCAACAGGTTTCATAACATATGCTTTTGCTCCTGCCAACATGGCTTTTTTGAGATATTCAGTCTCATGCTGCACACTCATCATGATCACTTGGACATGAGGATACAGACCTGAAATCACTTCTGTGGCCTCAAGTCCGTTCATCTCAGGCATGTTGATGTCCATAAGTACGATGTCAGCTTTTTTGTGTTTGAGTGTATCCAGCACTTCGACACCATTTTCACAGGTTGCGACAATCTCATATTCCAGCCGACTTGCACCAAGCATTTTTACAATCATCTCGCGCATATCTTTTACATCGTCTGCTATTATGATTTTAATCGGCATTCTCTACCCCACCTTCTTCAAGAACAGGAATTTTTATGCCCGTTCCAGCTAAAATCATGTTTTCATCATCTATTTTATTGACTTGTTTCAACAACTGAACATATGCAGGTGTTCCATAAAATTTGTTGCTTATTATAAGTAGGGTATCTCCAAATTCAACAGTATAATAAAGATATTTGCTATAGACGAACTCACCTGGTTCGAGAACGCCTTCATCAAGTCCCTCGAATTCATACTCAGGGAAAAAATCCTTGAGTTGCTTGGTATCATTGAGTAAAAGCTCCTGCCAGATCACACCACTCGTTGTATAAATGAAGTCGTCTTCAAGGGGTCTAAGTGCCAAATCAATCAAACCGATATCTTTTGCTAGAATGAGAGTTTCCACATCCATCACTGGCACTGAAAGCGTCACCATGTATGATGAAACCTGACCTTCTTCTGCTGGCAAATCCGGTGTACCCTCTTTTCTTGTAAGGGTTCGATCAATCGCCAAAACTTCGATATTTTGAAGCATTATTTTGGCGATGTCTGGCCTAACGATTCTCGCTTGCTCTTGAATCTGAGGCAAAAAAACAATTACATCAACTCGATCACCAGGCTCAAGCAATTTGCTGACACCAGTTGACCCTGTAACACTGATCGAGACCGCTCTGTTGCTTCCTGAAATTTTCATACTTAAGACTTCAGAAATATCTTCAATGAGAGCGTTGGGATTGATCTGTTGATTCTCAAAAATTTCAGTTCTTGTATACTTTCCAACTATATCTTCTGAGGTGAGGATTGAGCCTTCAATTACCCCTTCATTAGGCATATTAACAACTTTGACCATTTCATCGGTTATCATCGTCCTTGATGGTATATTGACGCTTGCAACCAATACACTGGTTGTCTCTAGTGATACCTGTTGTGGCTCTTCCAGCTGACTCAGATAAATGTATAGTGTTCCTGCACCGATCAGTGCCAATAAAAATGCGAGTACAAACAATCCTTTAGATGACTTTTTCATGGCTTTCTCCTCAATTCACTAATTTTACTCCATACACGCCATTGTCTTCCGCTTCAGGGTCAATGGCACCATTCACTACAAATTTTACGAATCTTGCATTAATATTGATTTTTCCGGATTGATTGTAGACATTTTCCACAAAGACTTGTGCAAACCCGGTAACTGTAATATACCCACGACCGCCAACTTCAAGCGTATCAACTAAAGGAATCGTCCACAATCTATCTGATTTTCTCGAATGGGAGTCAAAACTCTCGTAAATGCTGTTGATATAAGTTTTGAGTTGATTGGCTACACCAGCCATGTTCCCAGTCTCTGTTGGTATTTCATCACCAACTTTTAGTTCTCCATCATATCCGAAAAACGCATTGTATTCATACACACTATTACCAGTTCCACCAAGTGCCACAACCCCGAAATTACCATTGTAACTGTCTCCCGCTCCTTGCTTGAGTGTAACGAGATCACCATAAGTGTATTCAAAGTCTTCCACAGCAAATGGTCTAATGCCACCATTGACACTTTTGATCGGTGCGATGATGGCTTTTGAGCTGGCACTAACATTTGAACTGTCTACTCCAAGGACTTTCATGAAATAATGTTCCACATTTCTGTTTCCCTTGATTTCGATGGATTTGAGGTCTGCTCCAACTTCAATGGACACCTCATCCAGTGGCACATCGTTTTGAGTCAGATAACTTTCAGCTGTGGTTCTTGCCGTCATGCTGCCCTCCGTCAAATCCTGTGCTGCTGCGAGTACTGCAGAATCCAGTGCGTTGGAAAGTTTAGTCCTCTCTGCATAGGCGACACCGATGTCTATGGTTAGACCACTGAATCCGAGAATGGCCACCATCATGAGTGCCATCAAGATGGAAACATTGCCTTTTTCCGAATCTATAAAAAGTTTTTTAAACACAAGATCACCTCTTTCATTCCACACGCATGACCGTTTTGGCCTCCAGCGGTATGCCATTTGATATGATGCCATCCAAAAATGGAGTCAGTAAAGAATATTGATAGGTCACCACCACCTCCAATGAATCTCCTCTTCCTCTATTCGATTCTGATGGGGTGATGACAATCGTAAGTTGATCAGAATCCAAATTCGGTGCGATTTCTATCGCTCGAACCACGGCCTCTGCATCAGTTCCCCCAAGACTTGCATATCGTGCAGCTTCCCTCGATACGTTGTTTAGGGTAAGATAGTTATTGAACATGAATCCGAATTCGAAAATGCCCATGATAATCAACAATAGCACGGGAAGAATGAGTGCTAGTTCGACCATCGCCTGGCCATCATCTTTTTTTAAAAACCTTTTCATAGCTTCCTCCTCGTCAAATTGATGAAAAAAAGCTCTAACCTTTTGGAAGATTAGAGCTGCTTAACGGGCTCAAAGCCTCGATAAATTTGAAATTATCACGGTGCTGGTGCTCCTGTAGGTGCTTCACCCAATCGATCAGTGATGTTCTCAAATATCTGCGCGATTTGTGGTCCTAACAATATCAATGCTGCAATTACAACAATCGCAATCAGTGCGATGATGAGTGCGTACTCAACCATACCTTGTCCTTCTTCTTTCTTGAAAAAGCTTTTTGCGTAAACTTTCATCATATGCATCATATTCATCATATCCGTATCCTCCTAATTATCGGGTAACTTTCTGTTACGCCGTTCCCTGTTTGATGTTCTTATTTTACTACGAGAACTTAACATTTCATAGAATCGCAAGACCCTATGTGTGGGGAAGAAGGTCACTTCCTAAGAGGGACTTTGGTCCCCATTTCCTGACTTCAAGCTGGATAGTGTTTGGATATTTCATTTTCTATGGCATATATGGTCGCTTGGACGCGATCACCTACTCCGATTTTTTTAAAGATTCTGGTGGCATTGTTCTTGATCGTCTTCTCGGAAAGAAAGAGTTCTTCTCCAATTTCCCTGTTGCTAAAGCCTTTCGATATGAAATAAAGAATTTCAATTTCGCGTTCTGAAAGCATATCGAAGTGTGATCCTTTTGTATGAATATTGACCACCTTGTTGAACAAAACGGAAACCAACGACTTATCGATGTATTTTTCACCTTCTGATACGCTTATAATGGCCTCAATCAGTTCCACCGGAGGGGATCCTTTTAAAATATACCCGTCAGCACCTATTTCAATCGCTTCCATTAAAGTTTTTTGGTCATTTTCAACCGTTAAAAAGACAACACGGGTATTTATTACGTTTTTTTTGATCAATTTGAGCACTTCGATTCCTGTCATTCCTGGCATATTGATGTCCATAAGTAAGACATCGGGTTTGTATGCATTTAGCAATGGTACAATGGAATGGCCCTCATCCGCCTCACAAATGACATTGATTCGTGCTTCAAGACTTAGTAAGGATTTTAGACCTTGCCTGATCAATGCATGGTCATCTGCTATAAGTACTTTGATAGGGTTTACACTCGAATCATTCATCATGTTCTGTGACCTCTCGTGTGACTGGGAGTTTTATAGTGACAGTGGTTCCTTCTCCAGATTTGGAATGGAACTTGATTTCGCCTTTAAATTGCTCGACTCTTTCGTATATACCCAATAAGCCATAAGATATCTGCTTCTTTCTAAGTTTTGCAAGTGTTCCTTCCACATCAAATCCGATTCCATCATCCATGACAATGAGTCGCATATATTTGGTGCCATATTCAATGGAAATGATGATGTTTTTACACTGAGCATGCTTTTTGATGTTATTCAGCAGTTCCTGTACCAACCTATATACAGCAACTTTAATAATTGGTTCAATTTCGTTGATCACCTTACCGCTTTTGAATTGTACAGCAACATTGTTTTCCCTGCCATATTCAAAAACATAGGACTCAATTGTTGCAGAAAGTCCCAAATCCTCAAGAGACATCGGTCTCAAATCGTGGATGATATCTCTGACTTCCTTAAGAGCTTTTCTTGAAAGCTCCTTGAGTTCCCTAAGTTCATCAAGCCCCTTGTGTACATCGGATTGCATGAGCATTTCACAAAAGTCGGCTTTCATGACGATACTGGCTATGAACTGTGCCGGACCATCATGAATATCTCTAGAGACTCTCAGTCGCTCATTCTCCTGAGCCTCGAGAATCTTGACTCCAATGGACATTGGATCCATACCGGCATCACCCAGTGCTGAGAGAATTTCTCCTTTGAGATATGTTGCTGCAACAGTGACTTGATGCACCACTTGCTCAGCGTTGTGTATATTTTTAAGTGATCTTTTGAGGGACACTTCAATAATTGATCTTCTTTGCTTTAAAAGTTGTTCTTCTTTTTCAGCGGACATCAGATCGACTTTAACATCAGTCGCATTCTCATAAGCTCTTTTTATATCAGCTTCCTTATAAGTCTTGAAGTCTTTGGAAACATCGGCAAGGTGCTTACGAACCAATTTGTCTTTGAGCATCAACCGGTCCACTTCAGAGATGACCTCATCTACTTTATTCTTTAGTACATTCAGTTCTTGACTGAGCATCTCATATTCATCACGTGCAGTTTCAACGATTTCAATCAATTGATTTTTACTTTTGTCAATCGTGACAATAATTTCCCCCATGATTTTATTCACTTCTGTTAAATCAATCAATTTAGCCATGTGTTACCCCCATATATAATATTTTAACGAATCTGTCATAGGTATGCAAAACAAATTTTACAATATTGTCGCATGATTTGGGTATTCATAATATAATAGTCAAAAGGAGATCATATAATTATGTTTGAAAGCTTACTGCCAGACGATTTGCAACCATGGCGTGAAATGCTGTTGATCCATAAATTTGCGGTCGATGAAATCAGGACACGTCTGAACAACCTGGATGAGGAATTCCAAAACATCCATGATTACAACCCAATTGAACATATTACCTACAGAGTCAAACATCCTAACAAGATTCAAGAAAAATTGACGCGCCTCGGTCTTGAGCCAACAATAGAAAATGCACGCAGCCAAATATTTGATATCGCAGGAATACGGATCATATGCGCCTTCACAAAAGATATATATGATGTTTATGAAATGATCAAAGGGCAATCCGATCTTAAAGTGGTGGAAGTCAAAGATTATATAGAACATCCCAAGGATAACGGCTATAAAAGTCTACACGTTCATATTGAAGTGCCAGTCTATCTTAGCAATGGTGTGGTCCGCACGAGAGTTGAGATTCAGCTCAGAACCATCGCGATGGATTTTTGGGCGAGCGTGGAGCACAAACTCTATTATAAATACCGAGACAAATCACCATCAAAAATTCAAACCGAACTCAAAGAATGCGCCGATTTGATCTCAGAACTAGATGATCGAATGTATGCACTTAAAAAACTGATTACTTGTCTTGAAAATGACACCGGAGAAAAATGTAAGGATGAGGATTATATTGCCGAGTATTTTAAGGAGGTCAAATGAAACTGAGCGATCGTATGGAGCGAATGAAACACAGAGCGTCTCTCGCAAAGGGGGATGCACCTTGTGCACTCGTTCTGAAAAATGGAAAGGTCATCAATGTTTTCAACGGAAAGATCATAGAAAAAAGCATAGCCATAGATAGTGGTAAAATCATAGGCATAGGTGATTATGAAGGTATCGAGGAAATCGATTTGAAAGGAATGTACGTCGCACCTGGGCTTATAGATGCACATATGCATATGGAATCCACACTGGTCGCACCTGACCAGATGGCACGAATCATCGTACCGAGAGGAACGACCACTGTTGTCGCCGATCCTCATGAAATCGCAAATGTCTGTGGTCTTGTAGGAATCAAATACATGATTGAAGCCTCTGAAGAAACTGAACTAAATGGATTTTTCATGTTGCCATCTTGTGTGCCGGCAACCCCATTTGAAAATTCCGGTGCAATATTAGGCAGCGCGGAGCTATCCACACTTGCTGATCACAACATGGTACTTGGTCTTGGAGAAGTAATGAATTACCCAGCTGTCATTTCAGGTGATGAGGATATGCTCGAAAAACTTGATATGGCTAATAGAATGATCATCGATGGACATGGACCCGAAATTTCTGGGAAAGATCTGAACGCTTATGTCATCAACGGTATCAGAACCGAACATGAATGCACCAGCGTGGAAGAGATGGAAGAGCGGATAGGTCTTGGAATGTACATAGCCATCAGAGAAGGTTCAGCGGCGAGAAATCTGGATGTACTCATCAAAGGTGTCAATGCGCATACCAAGCATCTATGTATGTTCTGTACTGATGACAAGCATCCTGAAGACATACTCAATGAAGGCCATATCGATTACAATGTCAGAAGAGCCATCAATCTTGGGATGGACCCCATCACTGCACTCCAGCTAGCGACCATCAACCCTGCCAGATGCTATAATCTCCGGGATATATGAGCAATCGCTCCGGGTTATGATGCGGATCTCATCATCTTTGATGACCTTTCCACATTTGATATATCCATGGTCTATAAGAAAGGGCGCTTGGTTGCAAAAAATAAAAAAGCGTTATTTGAAACAAAAAAAATCAATCCTTCAAGTGTAATGAACACGGTCAAAATTGATACCATCAGACCTGAACAATTTGAAATGGAACTTAAGACCGACATCGTCAACGTCATTCGTATGAATCCAGGATCCATAGTAACAGAAAGGGTTGTTCGAAGAGTATCTCTCAATGACAAAAATCAATTCATCGCCAACAGACATCTTGATGTTGTGAAGATTGCAGTTATCGAAAGACATGGAAAAACCAAGAACATAGGTCTTGGTCTAGTTGAAAACTTCAATTTGAAAAATGGTGCCATAGCTACTACCATCGCGCACGATTCCCATAATATCATCGTCATTGGAGACAATGACCTGGACATGTCTGTGGCCGTCAACGAAATCAAAAGGATTGATGGCGGTATCACTATCGCTCAAAACGGCAAAATAGAAGCATCACTGGAACTTCCTATCGCAGGGCTCATGTCCACCGAGTCCATGGAGACCGTATCTGAAAAACTTAGAACACTACGAACCATCGCTTATGATAAGCTTCGGATTTCTCCAAAGGTCGAGCCTTTTATGACGCTCAGTTTCCTCGCGCTCCCTGTCATTCCAGAACTAAAAATCACTGACCGTGGTTATTTTGATGTCAAGCGCTTTGACTGGATTGATATTGAGGTGGAGGAGAAACATTGAGGCACAGGAGCCTATATTACTAAATTTGAACTGAACTGAGGTGCTAATAAATCTCCTCAGTTGCATCTCGAAATATCAACTGAGGCGCTAATAAGTTTCCTTCAAGGCTAGTATAGTTTCGCTTCGCGAGAACCATACCTACGCCCAATATTTCGTTTCACAAAATATTGTACCTACGCGAAAAATATAGGGGGTGCTTTAGTGAGCACTCCTATATTTTAATAATCCGATCCGCCATAAACCCAGCATCATCCTGATTGTGGGTCACGAGTATAACCGTCATACCTTCTTTTTTCAGTAGAGATCTCAGCTCCAATCTCAGTTCACCGACGAGATCGGTATCCAGGTTGCTGAATGGCTCATCCATCAGAAGGACTCTTGGCTTTGGAGCTAGTGCTCGTGCAAGTGCGACCCTTTGCATTTGTCCACCACTTAATTCGTGAGGAAATCTTTTTTCAAGTTCATTGATTTTAACAAGTGAAAGCGTCTCTTCAATCCGACGCTTTCTTTCTTTTGGAGGCAACTTCTTAATTCCAAATTCAATGTTTTGCCTAACATTCAAAAAAGGATACAAAGCGTAATCTTGAAAAACAAATCCAATTTTTCTTTTTTCTGGTTGAACGAACACTTTTGAAGATTGAAGCACGTCGCCATCAAGTTCTATTTGTCCAGTAGACCTGTCTTCCAGTCCTGAGATGATCCTTAGAAGTGTACTTTTTCCAGAACCACTGTTTCCTACGACAGAGACAATTTCTCCCTGATCAATACTCACAGAAAAATTACTCAAGACAACGTTCTGAGCGTTATCGTATGAAAATTGAATGTCCTTTAAATTCAAATACATCATTTTCTCCTTTTTTGAATATTTGATAACACCAAAATACCCACAACGCTGATGGAAAGAATGATCAGTGCCGGGACTGCGGCTTCCTGAAGTCTCTCATCATTGGCATATTCAAAGGTCTTGGTTGCTAGTGTCTCATAGTTGAACGGTCTTAACATAAGCGTCAACGGAAGTTCCTTCATGATGTCGATAACAATCAGAATCGATGCTGAAATGAAAGCCATCCTCTGCATCGGCACATCCACCTTGATGGATGCTTTAAACCTGCCCATTCCTAGTGTGCGAGCGGAATCAAAATAACCAGAACCGTGTTTCATGAATCCCGAGTAAAAACTGTTGTATCCAAGCAATAGAAACCGTGAAGCATAGGCGAAGTAGAGAACAAACAGACTCGATGAGATCACCAAGCTTTTATTCAGTGAAAGCCACTGGTAGAGTGGTGCCAAACTGCGATCCAATCCAATAAACAAGATCATGACTCCCACACCGATTACCGCTCCGGGAATCGAATACCCAAGCTTTACACCTTGGTCTACAATTCGAGCAACAACTCCTTTTTCTCGCGCAGAGTATCTGGCAAGAAAAAATGTAACCAAAACAATAATGACCAGTGCAATGCTTGAAGCCTTGAAAGTGTTCATAATCATCTGACCTAGAGCCGACAAATCCACACGTCCAATGCTTTTTGTCCCCGATTCGATCAACTGTGCCACCGGAATTACGAAACCGATCGACATCACCACAATCGAAAATGTAAACGCTGACCATTTCGCAATGCCTTTGAGTTTCATTTTCCTGATCGGATTGCTTTTGGAAACGTTGAGATGGTACTTCTTTTTACCTTTCAGTAAAGTATCGAGTAACAGCAATGATATTACAAGAACGAGTAAGATCAGCGAAACCCTCGTAGCTGCTGAAAGATCTCCACTTCCGAACCATAAACTGAAAATGTCTGTGCCTAAGGTCCGAATTCCAAAATACTTCACTAGTCCATAGTCGCTGATGACTTCCATCATGACCATACCTGTGCCCATTACAATAGATGGTCTAGATAGTGGAAGAATCACGCGTCTCAATGTTTCACCCATTCCTAGCCCCAACACTCTTGAAGATTCCACCCACTGTGTCGCACTGCCATTAAGGTAAGATCTCACAATGAGATAAACATAGGGATAAAGCATGAATCCATAAATCAGTACAGCACCGTTAAGGTTCATGATGTCGAGATACTGATAAGGTATGGAATATCCCAGAATCTGGCGCGCCATGATTTGAACATTCCCAGTATAGCCAAGCATTCCTGCATAGACATAACCTGCTATATAAGGGGGCACGGCCATTGGAAGAACAAATGACCACTTGAAAAATCGACTGAGCGGGTATTCAAAAAAGTTGACGAGATAAGCACTTAAAAAGCCCAATAGCCCCGCGAGTGCAGAGGCCATGAACGTTAAATATATTGTATTGTAAAAACTTTCAGGTAGCAGATGATTCTTGAAAAAGATCCAATTCTCTGATCCAGAGGCATCCATTGAAAATATGATGGTGAATATTGGCAGCAAGAAGATCGCTAATGTGATGAGTGGTAATATATTGTGATTTTTCCTGCGTCCGCTTAATTCAGTCATATGTTATTTCCACCCATTTTGTATCATAATTTTTAGGACATCCTCAACATTCTTTCCTATAGAAGACATCTTGATTGGCTGTTCCTTGAAAGTGCCCCAAGACTTCAACAACTCCGATGGTTCAACCATTGGATTTACAGGGTACTCATAGTTCGCTTCAGAATAGGATCTCTGTGCTGATTCAGATGTTAAAAACTCAATAAGTTTGACCGCATTATCCACATGATCGGCATATTTTACAACACCCGCACCAGACACATTGACATGCGTGCCATCAACATCTTGATTAGGGAAGAATACACCCACGGATTCTGCGACTTTAACTTCTTCTGAATCTGATGAGTTCAGCATCAACCCCAGATAATAGGTGTTCATGATTGCAATGTCCCCTTCTCCTGCAGCAATGGCTTTCGCTTGATCTCTATCATTGCCTTTGGGTTCTCTTGCAAAGTTGGCAACAAGACCGCTGATCCAATCCTCAGTCGCTTCTTGACCATATAATTCTACAAAGGAGCTCACAAGAGATTGATTGTAGATATTATCAGAAGTTCTCACCAAAATCTTTCCATTCCATTTTTCTTCTGTTAGTGCTTGATAGGATGAAAGTTCGCTGGAATCCACTCTATCTTTTGAGTAAACAAGAACTCTCGCACGTTTGGTGAGTGCCACCCAATAGTTTTCATCATCTCTTAAATTTTCAGGCACATTTTCATCAATGATTGTACTCTCGGCACTTTGTAGAAGATCCAAATCCTTTGAGCGCTGTAGTCTACCTACATCCGCAAGAACAATCATATCCGCTTCAGTGTCCTCACCTTCATTTTTCAATCTTTCAATCAGTTCGTCTGATTTGCCTTTAACAACATTCACTTTAATGCCTGTCTCTTCTGTGAATAATTCATATAATGCATCATCCGAATCATAATGACGATCCGTATAAATATTTACAATTTCATTTTCTACCGCTTCCACATCTGTTGCTGCTACTTCAGCAGTACAACCGGTAACTAAACCTACTGCCAAAATCAAAGTCAATAATAACATCCAAATCTTACGCATCAAATCCTCCATGTAATTGTTTTTAAGTGATAACGATATTCATTTACATGTAATATGATAACGATTTTCATTCGCGTTGTCAACAAAAAAATGAAAGGTGCGCTCGTAAGCGCACCTTTCATTTTTTTAATATTTCCACATACCTTGCATAAGCTTTTTCTACAGCATCTGTCCAAGAAAAATATACATGTTCAGAAGCGTTGACGCCAATTTTTCTAATACGCGCTAGGTCAAGGGACGTTTCATATATGACTTTCCCTATCGCTTCAGCATCCTCCTTGACCACCAATCCAGTGAAGCCATTTTCAATACCTTCTGCGGCACAACTGTTTTCTATGAGAAGTGCGGGGCATTCACACGCCGCAGCTTCTCTGACGACTATACCATTTGTATCATATGTCGAAGGGAAAAGAAAGAGTTCCGCCCTACTATAAAACAGCCTTAGTTCTTCGCGGTCCATTATAAGACCTGTGAAAATGCAATGCTCATCAAGACCCATTTCCTTAACATAGTCCATGATTTCAGTGCGATCAGCACCTTCACCCACAAAAAACATCTTAAACTTTGCGCCATTTCTCTTGGCCACGCTCAGAGCATCTACTATAAGTTTGATATTCTTATACCACATCATCCGGCCAACAAAAAGCATCGTCAGTTCATCATCGGACAAACTATATTTTTCTGAAAACGCACTAATTTCCTGGAGTGTCGATTTTCCTTTGACAAAATCCGTACCATTTACCATCACCCGATATTCCCCTGAATATCCGAGACTTTTAAGATTTTCTCCCGCCCCGTTGGAAACCACCCATACTTCATCACTAGCGTTGATGTTGGATAAAATAAACTTCACTGAAGCTTTTCTAAGGGTCTTGGTCGCCAATCTTTTTTGGATATCAATATCAAATTTTGTATGGTATGTGAACACAATCGGTACTTTGGCATACTTTCTGACAACTCGAGCCAGAACCATTGATACGAATGGACTATGTACATGGATCAAATCAAATTCTTCTTTCACCAGCCTGGTGATCAATTTGGGATTGAAAGGGTAACCCATCCTATATCCAATCCGTTTTCCCACGAAAGCACTTGGGTAACGTATGACTTTGAAAGGATAGTAGTCTGAGACTCTAGGATATTTCGGGGTAGCCACGATGGACTTTCCGAATCTTTCCTCTATGACTTTGGCATAATTGAGCACAGTGTTTGCAACACCATCCACGGTTGGCGGAAAAGAATCATTGAACAATCCTATGGTCAGTTTCTTCATAATTTCTCCTATTTTTTTGATCCTCGTTATACTATGATTCTATCAGATGACAGAAATATCACAAGTAAAAAAATGTTTAAAATTTGGGGTGAGGGGTACAATATAAATAGCAAAGCAAAGAAAACTTTGCGGCGCAAAGCTAAAGGGTCTAAACGGATATCTTCTCAACTGAAATAGATCATTGAGACCAACTCTATAAGTTGGAAACAGGATATTTGCAAGACAGCCAGCTACCAAAAAACTTTTCGGTTGAAAAGCAAATTGTGAGAAATCACAAGACGCAAAACTAGAAGGGCCTAACCCAATAATCCGATGCTCGTGTCCATAGAGTCATTGATGTGTGAAAAAGGATTTGTAATTGGTATGGCAGCCAGTTCCCGGGAAAAGTTTTTTTGTGCGCAAAATTCAGATTTTACGTTTCTACCCGTTTCCATTGGGTATTTTATGTATAAATACATTTTAAGGGAGATGCCTATGTTACTCAATAAGATCAAACAAAAAAGAGAAGAAGAATTAAAGCAGATGAAAGTTGACGCCGTTAAAAAGGCAGGATTCGCATTTATGATTGGTAGTGCAATTGGAACAATCACAGCACTATTCACAGCCCCGAAATCCGGTAAAGAACTCAGAAAAGATGTTTCTAAGACCATAGAGACCGGGACTGAGAAAGTCAAAGAAGGTGCAGAATATGTAGTGGTCAAAACTGCTGAAGCAATTGAAGACACAGTCGACTTCGGGAAAAATCTGAAAGACAAATTGCCACTGGGTAAGAAGAAAGACACTTTGGCAGACAAAGCTATCGATGGCATTGAAAAAGCGGAAGACAATATTGAAGATTTCGTTGAAGACGCCAGTGAAATTGCGGTTGGTTTTGTTGAAACAGTTGAAGAAGATATTGAAGATAAAGCATAATAATAAAAGAGCGATGATGATCTCAGATCATGTCGCTCTTTTTTTGTGCACTTAAAATTTAATTTGGCAAGTGTCACTTGTGGTTTTTTTCGAATCACAACCACTGCAACCTGCGCATTTCCCTTTTTTCAAATCCGATAAACCTTTTTTTGCGGCAAAGAATAGTATTACAGCAAAAATTGCTCCTACTATAAATGTTCCCATGGTTTACATCTCCTCTTCTGCCAGTTCCATAATCCGTCTTTTGCCATCAGCTTTTTTAATGGAGTATACGAGAAAAGCAGTCATAAGAATTGCGATGACTACAGCAGGAACGAATCCTGTCGCAAATTCTCCATAAAATATAAGAGTTCCAATTTGTGAAATCAACATTGCAACTGTGAATCCGACACCGAGTTGAAATCCAACTCCTTTCAAAAGCCACTTTCCAGAGCCCATCTCACTATTCATAGCTCCAACCGCTGCAAAACAAGGTGGAGTGAACAGGTTGAATGCAAGATAAGCGTATGCGGTCACTGGAGTGAAGAACTGTGTCAAAACACCACCAGGCATGTGAAGTGCATCTTCAGATGCCGCGACAAGTAAAATCGCAAATGTGGCAACGACATTCTCTTTTGCAACGAACCCAGTAATTGCAGCTGCACCAAGTTGCCATCCCACGAATCCAAGAGGAATTAAAAACGGTGCAATTCCCGCCCCAACTGATGCAAGTATGCTCATGCTCTGATCTTCAACTGCTTGTAAATTCCATGAATAACCCTGCATAAACCAAACGAGAGTATTCATGACAAGTATAATAGTAGTCGCCTTATAGACAAACCCCTTCGCTTTATCAATCATTTGAATAAATGCGTGTTTTAAACTTGGGATTTTATATTCTGGAAGTTCCAATATAAAATGAGAAGTACTGTCCCACACGAAAAGTCTCTTGAGTAATTTTCCACTGACAATGATTACGCCGATTGCAAGTATATAAACACTTGGTCCTACCCAACTCGCCTCAGGGAAAAATACAACTGAGAAAAGTGCAATAATAGGAAGTTTTGCTCCACAAGGTACAAAAGGAGTCAATATGGTGGTCATACGTTTTTCATTCACATCTTCGATTGTTCGTGTGGCCATAACTCCAGGAATCGAACATCCTGAACCAACGATCATAGGTATGATGGATTTTCCTGAGAGACCGATTTTCTTAAAATAACGATCCATCAAAACGGCAACTCTAGACATATAACCACTGTCTTCAAGAAGCGCCAGTAGAAAAAACAATACCATGATGAGTGGAAGAAACCCTACGACCGCACCTACACCACCGAGAGCTCCTTCAACAATCAGGGATTGCAAAATAGGATTCACATCAATCCGCTCAAAGAAAGCGCTCACACCGTTAGGAATGACCTCTCCAAAAAGGGTTTCATTGAAATACTCGGACAACATACCGCCAATACCTTCAATAGATAAAGCATATACAGCCCACATAATCAAAAAGAATATTGGCAATCCCCATATTTTATGGGCTACAATCCTGTCAATCTTATCTGAGATATTCACTTTTGAAGCGTCTCTTGTTTTGATTACAGAATTTTTAACAATCATGTCCACAACTTTTTGTCTCTCGATATCAGTAGTAGATTCGCTAGTTTTGTCAAATGAAGGCTTTTGATTGTCACGACCTATTGCCACAGCAGTTTTAATAAGTTCCATTAATCCAGTCTCAGACACCGCCGTAGTGGATACTACAGGGCAACCCAGGTGTCTGGAAAGCGATGCAACATCTACTCTGTCGCCACGTTTGTCTATAATATCACCTTTATTGAGTGCTATGACAACAGGTACTCCAATTTCCAGCAACTGAGTTGTGAAAAATAAACTTCTGCTGAGGTTTGCACCATCAACTATATTGATGATCACATCTGGTGATTCATCCAGTATAAAGTCGCTTGTAATAGCCTCCTCACCGGTATATGGTGCAATAGAATATGCTCCAGGTAAATCGATGACTCGTAAGGTTTCTTTACCTACGATATATTTTTTCTTCAAATCCGCTTCTTTTTTTTCTACAGTTACACCCGCCCAATTGCCTACATATTCAGCTTTGCCCGTAATAGCATTGAATAGTGTAGTCTTTCCTGAATTGGGATTGCCGGCTAATGCAATTTTCATTTCTACCCCCTGAATGTGTTAATGATAATCATTCTCGCGATAAGACCTAAAAAAATGTCGTCATAAACGACATTTTAATTTTATTTTATTGTTCAGCCAAGATGATGTTCTTTGCCATGGTCTCATCAAGAGCATATCGACTATCTTTCACATTGATGACATAATTGCCAGCCAATATGGATATCAAAGTGATTTCTTCACCTTCAAAACAGCCCAAGCTAAATAGAAATTTTTTGATTTTCTCTTTTCCTTCAACTTTTATAATACTGCCTTTGAACCCGATCTTTGCTTTTGCGAGTACCATCTGATCACCTCTTGTCAATAAGTAAGTTCCTATAACGACATGTTCTCTTATTGATAAAGATTATCATACTCGACACGGGGAGTCAATGCCAAAGTTTATTTGTTAACACTTTTTTAATAATGATTCTCATTCCAGTTAATATCATCTTTTTCAAGCGGTTTACTGAAATAATAGCCTTGAATGCAATCGCATTTATATGCTTTTAGGATCTCATAATGATGTTTCTCCTCAATCCCCTCTGCAACAACAATCAGACCAAGACTGTGAGACAATGCTATGATGTTTTCAACCACAGATTGATGCTCGTCTGTCAGAAACCTATCACTGAGCGCCCTATCCAGTTTGATTTTATCTATTGGCAAATAGGTCAGATAACTGAGTGATGAATAACCAGTACCAAAATCATCAATTGCAATCTTGATTCCGATTCTCTTGATGTTTTGTATAAATGTATGGGTTACTTCCTCATTTTCAACAAACAGACTCTCTGTAATTTCGATTTCAATAAGATCGGAACTCACTCCGTTTGAACTTAATGTTTCTTCCAGAAACTCCACAAAACCTGAGTCGTGTAACTGAGCAGCAGAGAAATTGATTGCAACAGGCTTGATTTTTCGACCTTCAAGTCGCCACTTTGAAATCTGCTCCACAACAAGTTTGACCACAAGTCTGCCGATTGGGACTATAAGACCGTTTTCCTCAGCGACAGGAATAAATTCATTGGGTCCATAAAGTCCAGAGTCCAAGCGGAGCAAAGCCTCGAAACATTCGATTCTGTTGGTTGTAAGATTATACTGGGGCTGATATACCACTCTGAACGCATTTTTCTCTAGAGCTTCCTTTAACTCATGTTCAATCTCAATTCGTAATTTGACCTTATTCATCAAGGAATCATCATAAAATCCATAACTGTTCTTACCATTGTTTTTAATGGCGTAAAGCGCCAAATCAGAATACATGATCAATTCGTCGATTTTTTCGCTATCTTTTGGAAACATCGATATTCCGATACTAAAATGAATTTCGATGGAATGCAAATCGATATCAAAAGGATCATCAAAAAGATGCTGAAGCATATGAATAAATGGCACTATAGTTTTTTCAAGGTCATCGTTGATCATCAATATCAGAAATTCATCCCCACCAAATCTCGAAATGAATGTCTTGTCGTTTACGATCATTTCCATTCTGGCTGATACTGCTTTGAGTAACTTGTCACCGAATACATGACCGAGTGTATCGTTAATACTTTTAAAATTATCAAGATCCAGCATGATCACCGCGCCTTTTTGAGAGCTCACAAGTGCCGACTCCAACTTTTCCGCGAACTTTCGTCTGTTGGGAAGTTCCGTCAATGGGTCATGGAATGCAAGGTGATCAATATGATTTCTTTGTTGCTCAATCTCCTCAAGTTGTGCCCTAAGTTCCTCTTCAGATGAAGTCAACATCTGATTTTTTTCAAAGACTTCTCTATTAGTAGCTTGAAGCCTCTCCATATAGAGCTCAATCTCCAATTGCATATCCACGAGTGATGAAGCAATCACACCAATTTCATCATCGTTATAGCTGAGCTTCATCATTTTCTTGTTGATCCCATCAGAATAATCAAATTTACCCACTTGATCAAGCGCTTCTGAAATATCCTTGATGGGATTCATGATCCGCTTGGTAATATAGAAAATCAGAAGATAAATGCCAATCAACATAATCGTGTATATAAGTGCCAGTATACCAAAAAGACTGCTGGAATCCTCCAGAAGATCTTTCATAGCGATGACAGAAACCACCTTCCAACCACTTGAAGGTGAAGTATAAACGTGTAAGAATTTCTCTTCCTCAGTTAGAACACCTCTGTTGCTTTGAACTTTCTCATCTTTGAGATTCATAAGAGGTGACAAACCAAGTTCAGTGGGAGTTTTATAAAGCCACTGCTCATTATATGGCGAGACAATAATTTGATCATTTTGATTCATAACCATAATATAGCCTTCATTACCAACAGTTATTTCATTCAAATTATGCATTACAGAGTCGATTTTCACAGATAAACCAATGACTCCTATTGTCTGACCATCATTTTGGATCATTTTAGTAAAACTCATGACCATCTCGTTTGTAATTTGAGTCTTATAGGGATTGGATAGAACCATATCATCTGTACCGATAGTATTGACAAACCATTCTCTGGTCAAAGGATCATATGGCTGATCTGGAGCAAATCTCGGGTATTCCATATAGCCACCTTCGACAGTGGCAAAAAATATGAAATTGATATTATGATGACTCTCATAAATGCTGCTAAAATAATCCTCAATAATCAGCTCTTCTGGCGAGATCACAGGAAATTCCGAGCCCGTATTGTAATCTTGATAATTCGAGATATACCCATTCGCAATATGAATTCGGTCATCTTTGGAAATCATTTCAACAACATTTTCCATATCTTCAACAAGCCCATGATCGACAAAATCACCGATTTGTTCCACTAGAACCTGTGCATTCGATTCATGATTTTTGATGATCCATGACTCGACATTGTTCCACAGATAAATTCCACCAAATACATATGGAACCATACTCGCAATAAGTATTCCCAATAATAATTTGCTTCTCAAAGTTTTAAATTTCATAATTAAGATCCATCCATGTAGTCGTTTTTATTAATGTTACCCTCAATTGACCCATAATAACAGTTCCCCCACATAAATAAAGGCCAATCTGAAATGATTATCAGATTGGCTTTTTTGCAATTCTTAATTGATATCCACTTTGTCCTTTTGTTGCTGTGCCTTAAATGTCTTCCAAGCGTGTAATCCCAAAGATAATCCAATGACACCGTATGCGATGAAAGTTCTAAAATACTCACCAACTTGTGCATTCCCGAAAAGATTCTTTCCTGCCATAGGAGAGACAATGAATAGTGTGTGGAACAAGATTACACCGAGGAGTGCTTGACCTACAGTCGCTTTGGAAACTGAAGCTCCACCAATCAGCAAAGCGGCTATCGCAAAAGTACTGATTTGGACGTGAGATCCATATGTGTTGAGTGTTCCCAAATTCTGAAGAAAAATGATCTGTCCCCATGCGGCGAGAATCGTTGAAATCATGATAGAGAGTATTCTTCGTTTTTCAACATTGATCCCTGAAACATGGGCGATATGTTTGTCTTGACCTACAGTTCTGAAGTCATGCCCCATTTTTGTTTTGAAGATCAGCACATTGAAAGCCCCAATCACTGCGATAAACGCAAATGTGATCATTGGGATTTCGAAGAGCTTATATAGATTGACTGTACTTTGCAGTACAATTGCAACCACTATTGTTGAAATACTAAGTCCAAGGTAAAAGAAAAGCCTGCTTCTCAATATCTTATTCTCTGATTTTTTGTATTTGTTGACCAAGTACCCTGTGGCAAGAGCACCTATTGCACCAAAAATACCTAAAAACATTGGCAACTTGATGGTCCATACGTTATCGACAGCATACATGACATTGTCCTTTAGGTCGATGGTGTTGACGATTCCCACCCCACCAGGGATCAAGAAATTCTCATTTCCTATTGGCAAAACAGTCCCTATAAGGAACAAAAACAGCAGTTGATACAGACCATTTGCAAAGAAACCCATAATCATCGAAGTGATCATTTCTTGTCCAATAGTCTTATTGAGCACCCTGCCCGTAATATATCCAAACAATGCAGCAAGTGGTGTTGAGAGCACAATACAAAGCACCAAACCACTGAATCCTGTCGCTCCATAGCTGATTGCAAAAATCATGACAATTTGAGCTGCCATGGCACCAATCGTGATACCAAAGTTAAGTCCCATTCCAGCAATGACCGGGATGATCAGTGAGAGTACCAAAAATGAGTTCCTCCCGATTCTCGTGATCAATTCTTTCACGATGAATGGTAAAGGTTGTTCCGATGCAACTATACCAAAGATACAAAGCAGGACAAAGACAATCGTCACTACATTTTTTACCAGTAGGTTTTTGATTTTCTGACTCATTATTGTCCACCTCCAGCTTTAGTGAGTGCATACAAAATGATGCCGTACTGAACGATTACCCGCATGACCTCTGAAAGGTTACCTTGAGGGAAAATAACGTTAGCAACTGGGAGTGCAACGAGGAGTAATCCTTGAAACACAAAAACACCAAGTAATACATGAGTGATTTTTGCGTTATGAGCCGATGCGCCTCCTAGCAATATAGCAGCAACTGCAGCAAATCCCATCATGAGTGGTGCTGTATAAAGCTGAAAAAAGCCATAACTTTGTGCATAAACCAAAATTCCAATCGCACCAAGTGCGGTGGATAAAACAGTTGCAATCATTCTACTCTTGTCCACATCAATCCCGGAAGCTTTGGAAAATTTGTTACTGCTTCCTGTAGCCCTTATTGCCATACCTGTTTTGGTTCTAAGGAACAGAAAAACAAATAGACACATCATAAAAAAGAACAGCAAAAGTCCAGTTGGAACCGTCACACCAAATATTGTGAACTGTAAAAAGTCATTGAGTACCTTGTCGTAAAAATCGGTCAAGGCGATTGTGGTTCTTAGACCTTCACCGATCGGCCAACGAATGGCATCCGATTTAAACGGCATAACAAGCCATCCAATGCACATCAAGGATACGATGGAAAATCCAACATATGTACCGACCATCATTTCAGAACCTTTGACTCTGTTCAAAAGTTTCCCATAAAAATATCCTGCAATAATCGCAATCGGGATTGAACACATCATTGCCACCAAAAATCCAACAATTCCCGTCATTTGGAGTTCAATACTTAAAAGTCCACCAAGGATTCCACAAATGATTCCAAGCGGTAAGCCGAAATTCAGTCCTGTTCCCGAAAGTATACCGGGAACCATGGCCAGAACCAATACACCATTCATGCCCATTCTCACAAGGTTGTCAGAAAGCAGTCTAGGCACATTGAGCTTTAAGAAATATGCGGCAATATAAATCACTATAAGCATTGTCACAATGACAAATCGTGGTATCCCAATATTCTTGATTGTTGATTTCAGTTTCTCCGACATTACATGACCTCCTTAGGAATATCTGTCTTACCAGACATCATGAGTCCGTACTTCGCATCCGAGTCATTTGGCTTCAAAATGCCAGCTAGTTTGCCTTCGGAAATGATTGCAACTCGGTCACAAATGGATCTCAGCTCACCAAGTTCACTGGAAGTCATAATGATGGTCATGTTTTTATTGCGATTCAAATCAATCAGTGCATCAAGCACCAATTTTTTAGCTCCAATATCTATCCCTCTTGTCGGTTCAGATACAAGAAGTATTTCGGGTTCGAGGGTGATTGCCCTTGCAAGACAAACCTTTTGTTGATTACCTCCGCTAAGTCTTCTGGTTTTCTGGTCTGGTCCTGTGCATCTTATGTCGAACATTTTGATCATGCCATCGGCATAACTTCTGATAGTTCCGAGATCAAGCTGTGTGAAAAAACCATATCTCTTCAGGAATCTATTATTGACCTGAATGGATGTGACTGTTATGTTGATGTCAATCCCCTCATCGAGAAGTAGACCAACACCTTTTCTATCTTCTGAGACAAATGCTAGTTTCCGCTTCAACGACTCAATTGGTTTGTTGAGATTGAGCGTTTCACCATTAAACAGCACTTCTCCAGAAGCAGGATATAATCCCATAATGCCATTGGCGATACCGATTTTTCCTTGTCCCGCAAGTCCACCAATTCCAAGGATTTCTCCCCTGTGAACATTCAAATCAATACCTTTGACGAGTTCACCCGGCATCCCGACTTTATAATTTTTCATGGACAAGATGATGTCATTCATCTCCATTGCCCTATTTTCTTCACTGTTTTTTAGAGATTCTATTTTTCTGCCGACCATAAGTTCCGCTAATTCCACAATATTGGTATCAGACGTTTTCTTATTGGCTACAAGTGCACCGTCCCTGAGTATGGTCACTTGTTCAGTACATGATATGACTTCATCGAGTCTGTGTGTTATAAAAATGATGGATATGCCAGACTGCGTGATAATGCGCATGGCTTTGATCAAGTTTTCAGCTTCACTTTCAGTCAATACGGCCGTCGGTTCATCAAAGACTAAAAGACGCACATTTTTTTTATCAATTTCTCTGGCGATTTCAATAAATTGCATATAACCGACCGGCAGACCTTCAACTTTTGTATATTCTTCGATGCCCACTTCAAGTTTGTCAAGTGCGACTCTTGCGTCTGAATTCATTTTTTTTGCATCCAGAGTCTTGAAGTCCTTCCCTAAAACCTTGCTGACCAAATTATCTTTTAAGACTTCTCTGTTCAATTTTATATTTTCTGCTACCGAATAGCCCGGAATCAACATGAATTCCTGATGTACCATGCCAATTCCCAGTTCCATGGCTTTGACCGGAGAAGAGATATCCACAAGTTCTCCTTCTAGATATATTTCACCACTGAATCCCCCAGTGGAATGAATGACAGGCATGCCAAACAATATGTTCATCAAAGTGGACTTTCCAGCCCCGTTTTCTCCGAGAAGAGATACGATTTGTCCTTTCTCCACTTCAAAACTCACATTGTTCAGAACTTTGTTTTCACCGTAATGCTTTGAGATGCCTTTTAGCTGTAAAAGGATTTCACCCAATTTCTTCACCCCTATTTCTTTGAAAAAGGTTGTCAGATCGACAACCTTTTCAGCATATTTTTATGTCTTAGAATGTAATGTAATCGGATAAGAGAAGTAGGAAATTGTCATAAGCAGTGCCACCCTCTTCAAGAGTTGTCAGCTTAATTTCAACGCCAGCGTACTCTGAGAACAATTTTTCCATGTAAGCCTTATCGACTTTACCATCTGTTTTACCTTGGTTGTATGCGATAGCATAATCAACACCGGATTGTACAAACATCATATTAACTGGAACCGGCCAAGTTGCGAATCTACCTGTACCACCTTGTGCTGCGACTTTCTCAGAAATTTGAGCGATGATGTAATCCACGTCGCCTTGATTTTCTTCAGGTATACTGATACCGAGAGCCCCTGGATAACCATGGTATGGTGATGGACAACATTGTTGAGCTACGATTGCACCATTTTCAAGTGAAGATTTGATTAGTGGCTCTTGCATTGAACAGTTTGTC
>JAIOSU010000010.1 GCA_021107455.1 Clostridiales bacterium
GGATCATCCAGTATTTCGAACAGGCCTTTTTTCATACCCTCTATCAAAACTTCATCCTCGATATCGAGATAATAGTTTTCTAATATATACTCTTTCAGATCTTCCACTTCACCATATTGTTCATAAAACGCTCTATAATCATCCATATCTTCCTGGCTGATGACCAATTTGTCACCGACGTTGATCTGAATGAATGATGTCACAAAAAACGTTGCAGTTGCAGTTATGAGTACAAGGAATATACTTAGTACGATCACAAACGATTTTTTCAATTTATACACCTCAATTTCCTTTTACATAAGTTAATGGTTCTACATATTCCCCGTTGATTCTTACCTCAAAATGCAAATGCGGTCCGGTCGAATAACCGGTACTACCTAGTAATGCAATGTTATCCCCTTTTTTTACTACTGATCCAACCGATACATTGATGGTGTCATTATGGGCATAAAGTGTAGTAATTCCGCCACCATGATCGACAATGATGGCTTTACCATAACTTCCGAACCAGTTGGCATAGACGACTGTACCTGTTTGCGCCGCAACGACAGGTGTTCCTTTCGGACCACTGATATCAATTCCGGTGTGCATTTTGTATTGCTTGGAAATTGGATGCAAGCGATTTCCAAATGGTGAAGTGATCTTATATTGACCAGGAACTGGCCACATCATTTCACCGCCGACATATGTCGCAGCCAACTCGAGATTTTTGATGATTTCCGTCAATTTGTTGGCTTCATCCAGCAATGCGTCTTCCATCTCAACCAATGCGACTTCGTCATTGATCAACTCTTTTTTGTAGGCCACAAGATTGTTGAGCGCAACATTGAGTTCATTCTGTTTAGCTATTTTACTTTTGAATAATGCCAACAAATCATCTTTGATGGTCTCCAGTTCCACTTTTTTCTGCTCAATGATATCCCGTTGTTCTTTCAAGGATTGAATCAGATTTTGGTCGTGCACCAAAATTTTCTGGAGCATATCGATTCGAGATAAAAGGTCTGTAAAATCTTCAGCTCCAAAAAGAACCTCAAGGTAACCTACAGATCCTGTTTTGTACATGACTCGTAGCCGCTGATTCAAAAGCTCATTCTTCTCGCCAATTTTAATTTCTGCGGCAGCCAATTCTTCCGTTTTAACTATGATTGCACTCTCTGTAGCCTTGATTTCCCCATCCAAATTTGTGATCTCTTTTTCCAGGGTCTTGACTTCAGCAGTGACATTTCTGATTTTTTGGTTGGTTTCAGATTGTAGGCTTTGATTGTTGTCAATCGAAGCATCCAGTTCTTCCATTTGGAGTCTAAGTTCTTCGAGTTCACGTTCTCTTCTTTTGATTTCATCATTTGCAGAAACAATACCTGTAAAAGTGATGGTAAAAATCAAAAGAAAGATCAATCCGATTCGGATCCGTCTCATATTCATCACTCCCTTCTAAACATTCAGGTACTTACGCATGGACCAAATACTACCTAGTGCACCAATACCTGCTCCAATGATCACAAACAAAAAGACAACATCGTTCATGAGCGCATCCGGTCTGATGACATATACTGAGATGATGGCATAAAAATCTGAACCCAGAACCTCGAAGATATATTCATAACCAAGTTTGATCATACCAGCGGCTATGCCGGCGCCCATCAATCCTAATAAAGTACCTTCAGTCAAAAATGGCCATCTGATGAACCAGTTTGTCGCACCGACATACTTCATGATATTGATTTCACGTTGTCTCGCATTGACTGCAAGTTTGATGGTGTTGTGAATGATGAATGTTGAGATGCCAATCAGTACAAAGATGACGATCATTCCGGTCTTTCTGATTACTTCTGTAGCGGCAAGCAATTTTTCAACGATATCCTGATAGGATTTGATTTCTTCAATGCCCTCAAGATCCTGCATTTGCTTCAGGACGCTTTCAGAATAGTAAATGTCTTTCAAATAAACGACCAATGAGCTCGGAAGAGGATTTTCCTCAAGTCCTTCAAGAAGATAGGCATTGTCTTTCCATGAGGATTTCATGTTAAGAAGTGCATCACTCTTACTTTCATAAATGACTTGATCAACACCTTCAAATTGTTCAATGGTCTCTTTCAGACCTTGAATATCTTCAGGAGTTGCTGTTTCACTCATATAAGCTTGAATCGAGTCAAATTGATCTTTTGCGGATTGTGCTATAGAGTTGATATTGATTATGATGGCGAATATAATTCCTAGTATAATCAACGTCGCTGCAACTGAAGTGACAGAAGCGATACTCATCAGCCTGTTGCGCCAAAGACTTTTCACTGCTTCCTTCAATGTAAATAATGGTTTAATCGTCATAGCCATACACTCCCACTTTGTCATCTCTGGCAACTTCACCGTTTTCCAGTGCGATTACCCGTTTCTTCATAATGTCAACAATTTCTCGGTCGTGAGTCGCCATAAGAATTGTGGTACCTCTACGATTGATGGTTCTCAGTACTTTCATGATTTCCCATGAAGTGTCGGGGTCAAGATTTCCCGTAGGCTCATCAGCAATCAATATTGGTGGATTGTTGATCATGGATCTTGCAATGGAAACTCTTTGTTGCTCACCGCCTGACAGTTGATTCGGATAGAAATTGCCCTTTCCGGACAAGCCTACCAAAGCCAAAATCATCGGCACTTGTTTTCTGATGTTTCGTTGTGGCGTGCCAAGTATTTCCATGGCAAAGGCTATGTTTTCATAAACGGTCTTATTGGGTAACAATCTGAAATCCTGGAAAACAACACCGACTTTACGTCTCAAAAACGGCACCTTTCTACGATGCATTTTGTTGATGAGCATATCATCCACTGTAACTTTCCCGGTGGTCACATTGACTTCTTTTAATATTGCTTTGATAAATGTTGATTTGCCGGCACCGCTAGGTCCAACCAAAAAAACGAATTCACCCTTGTCTATTCTAACATTGACGTTGTTTAGCGCCATTACACCGTTGTCATATCTTTTAGAGACGTTGCTAAATTCAATCATAGTTCTCTCCTAATCCAAAGTTGAGTTATTATTCATTATAAACAATTCACAGTAAACCGTAAACCCTAATACTTATTATACCTGTACTTTTAAGCATTTTTAATAGTATAATTATTAAATAAATATTACAGGAGGTCCCATGATGAACATAAAAAAAACTCTTCGTAAAGAGGTGCTTGCGAAGCGAACGCATCTAAGCGAATCCGATTGGAAATCTAAAAGTGAAAGCATTGCAAATTCTTTACTTCAAATGGATGTTGTAAACCAAGTGAATAATATTGCATCTTTTGTGGACTTCAGAAATGAAGTTTCAACTGAAGCCATCAATATATGGATCCTCGATAAAGGAAAATCACTTTATTTACCACTGATTGACATGAGCAAGCGTTCGATGACTTTTTATAAGGTCGATGATCTGAACGAACTCATTCGTAGCGATTATGGGATAATGGAGCCGGACCCGCAGGTTCATAAAGCTGTCGATCCAAATAGTATCGACCTCTTCATCACTCCTGGTGTGGCTTTCGATCCACATGGTTATCGCTTGGGCTATGGCGGAGGCTTTTATGATCACTTGTTTGCGGGAATCAAAAATGAGATTCCGAAAATTGCACTTGCATTCGACCTGCAATGTGTGGACGAGCTTCCAATAGAGCCATTCGACAGACGCATTACTCATCTTGTCACTGAAACTGGTATCAAAACTTTCTAAAACTCATATGCAAAAAATATGTAAGGAGAGATTCAATAGAATCTCTCCTTAGTTTAATGTTCTTTGTTCGCTGTACTCTTACCTGATGTTTTTGCTAGAGCTTTCGCTTCTTTTGCCAAAGTCTTCAATCGTCGATCCACCAGAGCATAAATGGTACCTTCTTCGAATTCTCCTGATTTCAGGCGTTTACCTGGTTTTCGATCCGTCAGGATTTCTATCCCCTCATCAACATGAGATATAGCCCAAATGTGAAATTGCCCTTTCTTTACAGCTTGTACAACCTCATCATCAAGCATTAGATTCTTGATGTTTTGAACTGGGATGATGACACCCTGATCACCATTGAACCCTTTATGTTTACAAACATTGTAGTACCCTTCAATTTTTTCGTTCACGCCACCAATGGGTTGAATGTATCCTCTTTGATTGACAGAGCCCGTTACAGCTATGGATTGGTTGATCGGTACACCCGACAGATCCGACAGCAAAGCGTAGAGTTCAGTACTGGATGCACTGTCCCCATCGATTCCAGAATAAAGTTGCTCAAATACGATACTTGCGGTCAAAGCAAGTGGTTTATCCTGAGCAAACATTCTGCCTAAAAATCCTGTTAAGATCATGACACCTTTATCATGAATTTTTCCACTGGTACGTGCTTCACGTTCAATATTGATGATTCCCTGTCTGCCTTGATATGTGGATACTGTAATTTTAGAGGGCTTACCAAAACTGTATTGTCCAACTCCAACAACTGCCAATCCATTGATTTCGCCAATTTTAAATCCGCTGACATCAATCAGGTAAATGCCTTCGTCAAACATTTCGAGCATATTTTTTTCGTATTTGTTTGACCTGAGCCATTTTTCTTCCAGTGCCTTCTTCACATGCTCCCGTCCGACAGTATTTTCTTTGTAGTAATTCGCCCATGCATCCGACTCGATGATCAAATCACCCAATGTCTTTAGATGAGCGGTCAGTTTACCCTGATTGTCTGCCAATCTGGTCGCATGTTCCACTAAGAGCGCTACTGCTCCAGGTGTGAAATGGTTGAGATTCTCTGTTTGACACTTGGTGGTGACGAATCTTGCGAACTTCTGAATACTCTCATTGTTTCTATCCATATCCACATCGAAATCAGCCATGACCTTGAACAATTTTTGGAACTCCTCATCATATTCATTTAGAATCAGATAGGTGTAGTAATCTCCAATTATAATGACTTTCACGTCGATTGGTATAGGACCCGGTTTGATGGTCTGTGACACCAAAGCGCCTGAAAATGCAGCACGGGAATCTATTGAAACCGATTCATCCAGAAGACTTCTCTTAAGACTCTTCCATGCAAATGCATTGGTCAATATGTCTTTCGCCAGCAAAATGAGGTAACCACCATTTGCCCGATGAAGTGCTCCTGGTTTGATCATTGTGAAGTCTGTCTTCATTACACCCATTTCATTGACATATTCTATGCTGCCCGCCAGATTGTAGTAAGTCGGATTGGATTCGAAAATGACAGGCGCTCTTTTTGCATCGCTATTGTCCACAAACAGATTGATTCTATAGCGTTCAAAAAAGGATTCGTTGTTTTCCTGTGTCATCGCCAAGATGGCGAGTGGGTTATTCTCATCAACCTCAGTATCTTTTTCCTTGAAATGTTCGAGATTTTCGACGATATCATCTTCCAGTAATTCAATATAGCGTTTGATTTCATCATTTTCTTTATGTTTTTCTTTGATGCTGTCCAGATGAAATTTGACTAGATGTCGACCCATCTGCTCATCCAAACTTTTAAGCCTGAGTCTCAGATTTTCTTCTTCAATCCTCAGTTTATTGAATAGGTCAATGGTTTCCAGACTAAGCTTTTGTGAGCTTTCGAGTAATGTCTCATATTCTTTTTGAGTGATTGAATTATAAGCCTCCTCACTCATGGGTTTTCCATCTTTGAGCGGTATGCTTACAATGCCCTTTTCAGTAAGTGAAAACACAAATCCGTATTTTTCACCGAGCTGATTGAGATTCTCTACAATGTTGTTGGATTTGATGTTGTATTCCTCAACCAGTTTTTGTCTTGCATTTTCATAATCCCTGCTGGAGAATATCTCTATGATGCCCCTTCTAAGAAAACGAATGGCACGATTGACTCTATTGATGAAATTCTTCGCTTGTCCATTCTCGATTTTTATAGCTATCGGGTGATACGGATCTTTGAAGTTATTGACGTAAACCCAATCACTTGGTGCTGACCTTTTGATTGCCTGTTCCTCAGTGAGCATGTTCACAAAACTATTTCTGCCAGTTCCCCAAGGTCCTGACACATAGATGTTGTAACCCTTCTTAGTGACATTGAGTCCAAATTCAAGTGCTTTTTTTGCTCTTTCCTGTCCTATGATTCCTCTGATGGGTACCAATTCTTCAGTTGTTGCAAAATCAAATTGTGATTCCTCACATTTGTTGTATAATTGCTCCGGTTTTAGTTTTAAAATTTCCATAGGGCCTCCGTTCAACCATTACCTATTTTGTTATAACATTTCTGATATTCGATTTTTACCCCATTTTAAAGCCATGACAACAAAAAAAAATAGATTGTGGCTAAAAGCCACAATCTATTTATTTATTTCAATTTCAAATTTTTGAGTTTATCTCCGAACAAGTCACTAAGTGTCGTGGTTTGGTCGGGCTCTTCCTGTGTCATCTCAAGGTATTCTTCTTCATCAAGTGTATCCACAGCCTTGAGACTTAGTGCCATTCTATGTTGCTCTGCATCGATATCGAGTATCATGACTTCTACAGTATCTCCAACTTTTACAATTTCAGATGCCTGTGCGACATGTTGATCTGAAAGCTCAGATATATGAATCAGACCTTCTATGCCCTCTGTGAGTTCCACAAAAGCACCAAATTGAGTCAACCTGGTCACTTTTCCTGTGACAATGTCGTTGATGTGGTGTGTCATATAGATGTTTTCCCACGGATTCTCTTGAACTTCCGCAAGTTTTAAACTGATTTTTTCTTTTTCGCGATCGACGTTCATGACGATGACATCGACAACATCGCCTTCTTTGAGCACTTCAGATGGGTGTTTTACTCGCTTCCATGACATTTGAGAGACATGTATCAAACCGTCAACTCCTCCCAAATCCACAAACGCACCATAATCCGCCAATCTGACTACAGTACCGCTGAGCGCATCACCAATCGAGATTCTGGAAAGCCTGTCTGCTCGTTTTGATTCAGCATCACGCTTCAAAATGACTTTATGTGACGCTACAGCCTTTTTTGTATCAGGTTGAAATTCAATCAATTGTACTTTTAATTTGGTTCCCACGTAGGTATCCAAATTTTCTACAAAACTTAATGACAGCTGAGATGCTGGAATAAAAACTCTTGCGGTTTTGTAGACTCCCACAACTCCACCTTTTACAGCTTCTTTGATTTTAAGTTCAAATGATTTTTGGTTCTGATGCATTTCTCCAAGCATATCCCAAACCAACAAAGCTTCTGCCCTGTTTAGAGACAAAAGGACATTGCCATCTCCATCGTCCACTTTGATGACATAAACCGAAACCTTTTGTCCCGGCGTATAATCCAGCGGATTTTCATCTGGCAACTCAGTTTTGGGCACTACACCATCTGCCATGAAGTTGATGTTTACCATCACTTCATCAGCATTGGATGAAATAACCGTCCCTTCAACGACGTCACCTTTTGATAATCTTTCAGTTGTGTCAAACTTCTCGAGCCAATCTCCCATTGACATATGATCCGACATGATATCCTCCTGCTTTTTTTATGATTTTTCAGTTGGTCCAGCCAAAAATACCTTGATTAGAAATTGTGGCAAAACCATCATTCTTCCGATTCTTGAGGGTTGTAAAAGCAATCTGTAAAGCCATTCAAGACCCATCTTTTGAAAAAATTCCGGTGCGCGTTTTGCAGTTCCTGCGAATACATCCAAGGAACCGCCTACACCCATTGCAACTTTTGTGTGAAGAAGTTTGCGATGCTTATAGATCCACTTCTCTTGTTTTGGTGCTCCCAAAGCTACAAAAATAACATCAGGTTTCACACCGTTGATCTCATCTAAAATTTTAGGAGAATCCTTCTCCTCAAAATATCCGTCTCTATGACCCTTCACTTTAAGATTCGGATATTTGGTCTGTATATTGATTGCCGCTTTCTCAGATACTCCTGGTTTTCCACCGAAAAGATATATTGACTTGCCCGACATATTACAATACTCCAGTATCCTTGTCATCATTTCAATTCCAGGAACGCGTTCAACAAGACCCAAATGGTGGACTTTAGAAGCTATGATCACACCTATTCCATCCGGTATCACCAAATCACCTTCAACTAGTATGTTCATAAAATCAGAATCTTCCTGAGCCTTCATGACAATTTCAGCATTGGGCGTGAAAATCATATGAGTGCGGTCCTTGTCACTTGACATAAAAGTCAAAAACTTATTATAAGCCCCTTCTGAGGACAATTTGTCAAATTTGACACCAAATATCTTGACTGTATTGTTACTTTTGTTGCTTTCCATGTAGCCTCCCGATTATGATTCAATATTGCGATTCGATGTGGCAATGACAATTCGGCTGCCCCATACAAAAACCAAAATTAAAATAATGCCATATGCAGTTCCTTTTGCATAATCCAGGACTGCGATTTTCTGAGCGGTAAAATGATTGATATAAGTCATAAAACTCAGTGTCCCCAATAATACAAAGGGAAACATCCACTGTCTATACCCTCTGGCTGCGAAAAAAATTCCACCTACCATGAACGCGAATGCAAAAATAAATGGGAGTAAACCATAGAAGTAAAGAACAATTACTCCTAAATAAAATACTACCAAAATCAGTTCATATACCTTCAATGTGTCCTTCAGCAATCTCTTCAAGTCCTCAACAAAATAACTGTGCTCGACCAGTTCACGAATATCCCTTTTATATCCCATCTTGACGATATAAATCATTACCATGAAAAACAGGACAATCGCAGAACTCACATTATCAGCACCTATTCCGGAATTGTATCCGGAAACCACATTATAAATACTTCCAATCGAAAGAATTACAAATAGGATTACAGCACTAAGTAGCCCCTTGACCATTATCCCTTTTGAAGTGAAAACCTTGTCACTGAGCAGTAAGTCCTTAATATATTCGATGATGAACAATGCTCCTAAAATTGGAAATACGGTTTGAATCAACATGCCACGCATAGGTTCGATAATTTGCGATCCCATCAGATACAATACTGTAACCGCACCAATGCTTGCCGTGAGCAAAATCATCTCAAAGACAAAAGAGATATCAAATGCGATCTTCATTATGATGAGCGCAAGAACAATCAATCCCAATCCAGAATTGTTGATGATCTCAATAAAACGAATTGGTTCAACCGCAAAGTCTTCAAGTGTGATAAAAAACTCGTATCCTGTTGCGATTAGACTGAGAATAACCACCATCAAATAAATGATTTTCTTGTATTTCATAGAAATACCCCCATTAAAATGCCTGCATATCTAAATATACAGGCATCATATTTCTTCCTCAAAAAGCCCCAAACTGATCACAAGTGCCTTATCAACCAAAGACATATCATCGCTTTCAAGTTGTCCCAATTTTTGAATCAATCTCGTTTTATCTATAGTTCTCACCTGTTCAAGCAGCACAACAGAATCCCTTACCAGCCCCACCTTTGAAGATTCAATCTCTACGTGCGTAGGTAATTTCGCCTTGGCAATTTTTGCAGTGATTGCCGCAACGATAACTGTTGGACTATATTTGTTCCCAATGTTGTTTTGTATGATCAAAACGGGTCTTTGTCCACCTTGCTCGGATCCTCGAACAGGTGATAAATCTGCAAAGTAGACATCGCCTCTTTTAATATTCACTTTAATTATCATCTCCATTCAAGTTTTCTTCAAATATGCTTATGGACGAAAGACAATCCACCAGCCCGAATTCACAAAAATCCAAATTGATTTGTGCCATGACTTCATACCCTTTGCGCATGGCTTCATCAGCTCTATAATGCCTCAAAGAGTCTTTAACACGCAAAGTGACAGCCGATTCCCCAATTGTGTTTGAATAAGCTGTCATTGTTTTTTCTAAGTACTGCGTCCGATTTTTCATAGATACCCCCATGCATTAACCGACAAAAGTGAAACCAGTACCTTACCCCCATAAATTTGTTTTATATTTTTAAATTATCATATCATAAATTTTACTTGCCTACCATAGTGAACTCAAATTGAGATCTAAGTTGGCATCCTCGAAATGAAGTGTTTCATCATTTGACACATATTTTCTAGGCACTCTCTTTCCAATCAGGCATACCGTTTCATAATTGATTGTACCCAGCATATCAGCATATTCATCAATTGAAATGAACTTTTCACCCGCGCCGCCGAACAATGTGACCACATCATCTACCTCTACACTCAGTCCATCGACTTCCATCATGCACTGGTCCATGCATATTCTACCAACGATTGGTTTGATCTCCCCTTGAACGATTCCTTTCGCCTTATGAGTAAGCCCCCTCGAAAATCCATCGGCATATCCGATGGGAAGAGTTGCTATTTGTTTTCTTTTTGGTGCGACATATTTAAGGCCGTAACTCACCCCTTCTCCTTCTTCGATCATTTTGACTTGGGCGATTTGTGCTTTCAAAGACATCACTTCCCTCAGTTCAATATGGTCATGATCGACATCAGGTGAAGGATAAAGACCATATAACATGATTCCCGCACGCACCATATCGAAATTGTATTCAGGACAGTCAATGATTGCAGCGCTGTTTGAGACGTGTTTGATTGCTATGGAAAGCCCTTTCTCCTCCAGTGAATCAGTCACCCATAAAAACTTTTTAACTTGCTCATGGGTAAACGTTTTGTCAGTTTCATCCGCTGCTGCAAAATGTGTGAATATGCCTTCAAGCTCAATATTCGATAACTTTGAGATCCGTATTACCGCGTCGACTGTAGCATTATCGATGGACATTCCGACTCTTCTCATTCCAGTGTCCAATTTAATATGAATCTTAAGTGTCTTGTTCAATTCATGTGCTTTTTCAGAAAAATGAATCGCTTGGGATTCATGAAATATCGTCTGAATCAACTTGTTATCAACAACTTCTGTAGCCAGCTCATTTGGTGTGTATCCCAAAATCATGATTTCAGTCGTCGGAAATGCCTTTCTGAGTTGTATTGCTTCCGAAAGTGTGGCGACCGCAAATCGGTCAGCTCCGTTTTCCAGCAGTGTCTTGCCTATATGTACCGCACCATGACCATAACCATCTGCCTTAATTACAGCAGTCACAAGTGTGCCTTCTTTTACACTTCTTTTGACTTCTCTTATATTGTGTGCCAAATGATCCAAATTGATTTCCGCCCAGACTGGTCGAGTGGACTGCATTCTATTCATATTCAAATTCTCCCGATCTTATGATTTTTTCATGGCAATCGCAAATGCTATCGCATGTTTTTCAGTATGTGAAATAGACAACATGATGTGGTCGATTCCTAAGGATTCAGCAAGCATCTCAGCTCTGTCGTACAGGTTGACAATAGGTTTTCCCATCTCATCCCGCAATATTTCTATATCGATGAGGTTGAAACCTCTGACGCCAGTTCCTAGTGCTTTTGAGACTGCCTCTTTTGCTGCGAAATTGGCAGCGATTGATTCAATATTCATCATTTTTCTCTCGAAAAACGCGCATTCACCCGCAGTAAAAAAACGCTCCAAAAATCTTGGATTCTTTTCGTAAAGTTCCTTGATTCTATCGATTTCCAACAAATCGACTCCATTTCCAAAAATCACAATTCCACATCCAATCATTCTAATTAGACAACAATACAATTATATGCTTTCTTGTTAAATCTGTAAATATTCACTTTATCTCAGTTCGATTCTTGTATCAATCGACTTAGCTCTTAATCTGTCACGAATCTCCATCAGCTCAAGTGGAGAAAAAGATGTGAACATGGTGGATTTAAGTTGTTCATCAGAGTAACGATAGTTCTGGATTACCCACAATTCACCCGGTTCAATCATTTCCATCATCCGATCTAAAACCTGGCCTGAATGAAATTCTTTCATGATGGTGGTTCTGAATTCATATTCGACAGATGCAGTCCTGAGCAGATGCATGGACCTTCGAATATTTTCCACAGGGGATACATCTAGTCCGATTGTATGGGCATAGCTTTCAAAATCGTTCTTCAAATCCATCGCAACATAATCGATGCCGGCATCAATTGCTTGTGACAACATATCCGGGTTAGTTCCGTTGGTATCAAGCTTCACCTTGAGTCCAAGATTTTTAAGACTCCCAACAAGATCTGGCAATCCACTGTGCAACGTGGGTTCACCACCTGTAATCACTACACCGTCAAGCACTTTCTTACGTTTTTCAACATGTTCAAAAAAACGATTGGTTACAGAAAGCTCACCCGTTTTAAAATTAACCAGTGAACCATTATGACAAAACGGACATCTGAAATTGCATCCCGAGGTAAATATCACTGTACTGATTAACTTTGGATAATCCACAAATGATGTTTTTATGAAATCATGAATCATAATCTTACCTCATTAGAATTGATCAAATGTTTGTCGATCCTTGAATTCTTCCTGCTTGCCGTCATTCCATGTTTTAATGGGACGATAGTAGCCGACTACCCTGGACCAAACTTCAGTTGGTTTACCGCAATCCGGACAAGTATGAACCTCTCCAGAAATGTATTTGTGGTCTTCGCAAATACTGAAAGTAGGTGTGATTGTGAAATATGGTAGCTTATAATGCCTTGTAACATTTTGAAGCAATTTTTTCACTACATCCTTATCATTCGTTTTTTCAGGGATGAAGCCATGAAAAACTGTCCCACCAGTGTATTTGGTCTGGAGAACATCCTGATGATCAAGTGCTTCGAATATGTCGTTAGAATACCCAACTGGAAGTTGAGTGGAATTCGTGTAATATGGAACATCCTCCCCCGAGGTCGTAATAGACGGATATCTCTCTTTATCCATTTTAGCGAAGCGGTAAGCCGCTCCCTCTGCAGGACTGGCCTCAAGATTGTAAAGGTGGTCGGTCTCTTGCTGGAATTTGATCAAAACTGCATTCATGAAATCAAGCAGGTCTTCGGCAAACTCTCTTCCCTTGTCAGTAGTTATACTCTCCTCGCCATTCGTGAAGTTGATGATACATTCATTCATGCCGTTGGGTCCGATTGTGGCAAAATGGTTATGCCAATATTCATTGTTACTTTCGAATATCTCTTCAAGATAATACTTCGAATATGGGTACAGACCCTTGTGCATATTCTTCTCGAGAATCAGTCTTTTTGCTTCCAGGGAATCCTTGGCGATTTCCATCAAACGCTCGAGTCTATTAGTCAACTCCTCATAGGATTTGGATAGATATCCAATACGAGCCATATTGATCGTGACCACTCCTATTGATCCTGTCTTGGGGTTTGCTCCGAATAATCCACCACCTCTTTTGATCAGTGCCTTGTTGTCAAGCCTGAGTCTACAACACATACTTCGGACATCTTCAGGATTAAGGTCTGAATTGACAAAATTGCTGAAATAAGGTGTTCCATATTTAGCTGTCATTTCCATTATTTTATCTGAGACTTCATTATTCCAGTCCCAAGAGTCTGTGATATTGTAAGTTGGGATTGGGAAAGTGAATACTCTTCCCTTAGCATCGCCGGCCATCATCACTTCACAAAAGGCCATATTGATCATATCCATTTCTTTTTGATAACTGCGATACGTCTTGTCATAAATGCGCTTTCCACCGATGATGATTGGCATGTCCACGTGTGTCACAGGAACTTCCTTATCCATGGTGATATTGAAAAAAGGTGTTTGGAAACCAACTCTTGTGGCTATGTTCATATTGAAAACAAATGACTCCATAGAACGTTTGACATCCTCATAAGTCAATTGGTCATGTGCGATGAATGGAGCCAAGAGCGTGTCAAAGTTAGATACAGCTTGAGCACCAGCCGCCTCACCTTGAACCGTGTAAATGAAATTCACAAGCTGCATCAAGGCCGTATCAAAATGGCTTGCAGGTGAAGATTCTATCTTGTTTGCAACCCCTCCAAATCCTTTTAGAAGAAGGTCTTCGAGACTCCACCCGCAACAGTATGTCGATAACAGTCCAAGATCATGAATATGTAGATCGCCTTCTTCATGTGCGGTCCTGACAGTTTCCGAATAGACATTGTGCAGCCAAAATGTTTTTGATGCTTTGGAAATAATATGGTTGTTGAGTCCTTGCAATGAATAGCTCATATTGGAGTTTTCCCTTACAAGCCAATCATTCTTACCTATATAATCACCGAACAATGACAAAATATCCATTGCCGTCTGTTGATTCACTCTCTTTATTTTATGTTCATAGCGGTATTTGATATATGCTTTCGCAGTATCATATTCACCCATGCGCATCAAAACATCTTCAACCGCATCCTGAACAGTTTCTACTTTTGGGTAGGAATCCGTCAAATTTTCACTCAAATATAAAATCACATAATCAGTGATGACTTCTGACAGTTTGATCAATTCTTTTCTCAGCCTTGACGGTTTTGACGCCACAAGTGCTTTAAATACAGCAACTTCAACTTTTTTAGAATCAAATATCTTAAGTTCGCCATTTCTCTTCTCAATTAATGGATACACTATTCGAGTCCTCCCAACAATATAATGTGTTAACAACTTTATTATACACAATATCTAGATGTTTTTTTGTTTTTTTTGCTCAGTTTTAAAAAAAATATCTTCATATTTCCCGTGTTATGATAAAATAGCATTAAGCTCAGGTGGAGGTCTCTATGAATATTTATAATGCCATACATACAGCAATTCAGGCTCATGATCAACAGAAACGAAAAATTGATAACGACGTTTATGTCACTCATCCACTGGAAGTCGGCATGCTACTAGCAAAAAACGGATTCAGTGATGAGATGATTGTCGCTGGGATTTTACACGATACTATTGAAGACACTTTACTGGATCTGGACTCAATCAGAGAACAGTTCGGTGAAATCGTTGCTGATTATGTCAACTCATGCACGGAGCAAAACAAGAGCTTGCCTTGGCTCGAAAGAAAACTCGCTTATCTTGAACATATGGAAAACGCATCAACTGAAGTGCTCTTTATCATATGTGCGGATAAGATCAGCAACATCAAAAGCATCTACAGAAACCAAGATGAATCGATATGGTCAAAGTTCAACGCCGGATATGATGATCAAAAATGGTATTACAGCTCAGTTCTAAGTGCTTTGTCATCTATTTCTGAACATGTGCTTTATAAGGAACTCGATTACTATATAAAGGAAGTCTTTAAAATCTAAACTTTAAAACCCACCATTTGATCAATTGGTGGGTTTTTTTACGAAGAATCTATTAACTCCTGTGAAAATCACCATGGCCATTAACGTCACTATTATGGCATAAATGATTGCTGTAGTTCCCCACTCATCAGCAATCTTGCCTGTGACATAAGGCAAGATAGTAGATCCGAGTCCCCCACCTGCGATCACAATGGCACTGGAAGTCGCTGAACCTTTGATAATAGGATTTGCGTTTGCCATGGTCAATGGATAAATTCCTGAGAACATAAACCCAATTATTACAATGGACAATCCTATCACAAACGGCGAGGAAGTACTGATGAACAACAACATTGCTAAAAGAGCTCCAAGACTCATGAAAAAGGTCATTGTAGAATGTGGAACAGACCTGCTCATCCTACCAGTCACAATCCGTCCAGCAATCACCATCAACCAAAGTGTAGATAACATATTCTGTGCTCCGGATTCTGAAAAAGAAACCGCAGTTGTCAAATAAGTGACCATCCATCCGCTGAAGGCGTTTTCCGAACCCACATAAAAGAACAGAATGCCCATAAAAAGCAACATCATCGGCCAAGATTTTTTCCCCGTGTCTTTTTTTATCTTCAACTCAGACCTTGTCTTTAGTGGGATTTTCATCCTCATGGACAAAATTAAAGCAAGCGCTGCCATCGCCGCTAGAAATACCATCATATGTTGCCATGTCATATCCAATCTTAAAAATACACTGAAAATCAGTGGGATAACAAAAGCGCCTATACCGAATGACATGTGCAGCAGACTCATCGCATTGCCATCACCATCGCTGATATCGTTGATCAAAACATTGATTGCTGTATTACAATATCCCCAGCCTATCCCAGTGATACCGATTCCTAGAAATAACATCCATACATTATTTGATGCAGCTATGGTCAATAAACCGACCACATAAAGCAAATTTCCCAGAATAATGGTCTTCTTTATCCCAATTTTATCTGAAAGGACTCCTCCGAGCAAACCACTCGCCAAATAACTGAGTGAAAATATTGAGAGCATCAGACCGCCTTGCTCATAAGATAAATCAAAAGTCGATCTTATATCCGGCATGATTGCACCAAACGAGATCACTATCATTCCCATGACCACAAAACCAAAATAATTGCCCAAAACAATTAATCTTCTATTATTCATACCATCATCCTTTTCAATTTGTTCGATATGGCTCATTTTAACATATTGTCATCATCTTTGTAACAAAAAAAAGGCGCACCAATGTGCACCTCGAATTGACCATTTACATTTATTATAAAAGGGGGATAAATGCAAACTCTTAAGCAATTCAATCTGTAGCCTGTCAACGAGACTAATGATAACAAATTAGGTTTTAAAGTTCAATAGAAATACTATTAACATTCATTAACATCCGTTAAGGTTTGGTAATTCGTCTGAAAAATTGAATATATTGTTCAAATTCTTTCTGTTTTCTAACCCTTTATTGGTGATGTGTTAATATTGTAGCCTTATAATTGACCCATAGTATAAAACATCTTATAAGGAGGTCCACATGTCAATCACTATAGAACAAATCGATCAAATCATGGATCGAACAAAAGTGAGTTACAAAGAAGCTAAAGAAATGCTCGAAAAACACGGAGGTGACGTACTCGAAGCCATCATCGAAATCGAAAATAAAAATGAGGCTCCAGTAGAAAAAGAGCCTGCAATCAAAAAAGAGACAGTCAATGAATGGAAAGGCAAATTCAAATGGGCACTGAAGCAATTTGGAAAGCTGATCCAAAAATCACTACTGATCAAAATCGCATGGAGAAAACAAGATCAGTTCCTTTTTGAACTTCCTTTGTTGGTCGTATTGATTCTCACCTTCTGGATGATGCCATTTTCACTTATCGCAATTGTCCTTCCATTCTTCTTCGGTATTAAAATGATGTTCAAGCGCGAAAGTGGTCATGAAACCGACATCGCGAGCTGGATCAAAAAGAAGACAGAATAATTTCTATCCAAATTTTAACCATTCTTTGGTTGCGTATTAAGGTTAATATTTTATAATCAAACTATAATAAAAATTAAAGGAGGCATTCATATGTCAGTAAGTTTAGAAAAAATCGATATGCTCATGGAAAGGGCTAACATAAGTTACAAAGAAGCCAAAGAGGCCCTTGAGCGACACGACGGAGATATGGTTGAGGCACTTATAGAACTCGAAGCATCCAACAAGACAGGAAAACCAAAACTCCAATCCAAATCAGTTAAAGTACATGTGCAATCCAGAAAAGGCAACCCACACAAATCAGATACCGACTTTTTTGAAGATGTCAAAAAGTTTTTCGAAAAAATGCATAAGACAAGTTTTGTCATCGGCAAAAAAGGTCACCGAGTTCTTGACATCCCATTAACAATTGCAGGTCTTATCGTACTTTTCACAATGCCGGTTTCTCTGTTCCTTTTGATCCTTCCATATCTTTTCGGATATAAGATCCTGATATTGGATCCAGATGGCAAGAAAATGAAGGTTGAAGACGCATTTGATTTTGGCAATGCTCCAAAAGAAGAAAAAAAAGAAGAAGAAGACAGAATGAAATAAGTAATCCTTCACTCCCAAGAACCCAGACGTCTGAGATATGACATTCAAACGTCTGGGTTTGCTTTGCATTCATACACACAAAATGCTATATTAAAATATATATGATATCGATTACAAATGGAGGTTTCAAATGCAAAAGATCTTGGTTGTCGAGGATGATGTCAAAATTGCACGTTTTATTGAACTTGAACTCAAACATGAAGGATTTTCTGTTGATTCCGCCCACGATGGTAGGTCAGGACTCGACAAAGCACTCGAAGGTGAATACGATCTGGTCATTCTTGACATCATGCTTCCCGGACTCAATGGAATGGAAGTCTGTAGACGTTTAAGGTTGAACTCAGACATACCAGTCATCATGCTGACAGCAAAAGATGACACGATGGACAAAGTCATGGGACTTGATTTCGGTGCGGACGATTATATGACCAAACCCTTCGCTATTGAGGAATTGCTGGCGAGAATCCGTAGAATATTTAGAAAGAATGCATCTCAACCACAAACACCGACCAACATTTTCATTTCCGGCAGACTGAAAATCGACTACAATCAATA